>WGCR01000376.1 GCA_015493675.1 Anaerolineae bacterium | reverse complement strand
TCACCCGGCCCGAGGGAATCAACCCCAACACCGCCTCCATATCCTCCATCTTATGAGCGCCCGTGGCCAGCAGCGCGGCCAGATATGCGCCCGTGGCCAGGAAAATCGCCAGCAGCAGGCTGAACGGCCCCACCAGGATGAACACGCCCGCCATCACCGCGCCGGCCAGGCTCTGCCGCCACAGCACGTCGAGCCAGGGAATGGGCGCAATGTAACGATGCACCGCCCAGATGAAGGGAAAGAACAACGCGAATTCGGAGAGGATGGTGGTGATGGCCGCCGCGGGCACGCCCAGGCGGGGAATCAAAATGAAATTGGCCACGGTGTTGAAGATGACGCCGCCCACAAAAGCCCAGGTCAAAAAGCGTTGCCTGTTGACGGCGATGAGCACATAATGCGTCACCGAATTCATGAAGCCGATGGGGATGCTGAGCACCAGCAATTGCAGGGGCAGCACCGAGCCGGGCACGTAATCGGAGCCGCCCAGGATGAGGATCAACGGCTCGGCAGTGAAAAACACGAACACCATGATGGGAATCGCCAGCATCGTCAGCAGGCGCAGGCTGAGGCGATGGGTGCGGGCCAGCGAGTCGGGCGAATCGGACGCGAAGCGTGACATCACCGGGAAGATGGCCAGAGTGAAGTAGCTGGGGATGATGTTGAGGCCGTCGATATATTTGTAGGAGGCCGAATAGAGACCGACGCCAAAATCCCCCACAATGGCGGTCAGGATGAGGATGTCGATCCGCCAGAACACCGTGGCCAACAGATGATTCAGCATCAGAGGATAGCTTTCCCACAGCATCCACTTTTGCAGATTCCAGTCGGGCAGCCAACGCAGACGAATGATGTGATGGCTCATCAGCACATACAGCCATGCCGTCTGCACCGCATTCATCACCAGGGCCACGCCCGCCAGTCCCACGAAGCCCCATCCCATGAACAACACCAGCGCGCCCAGGGTCACCTTGGCCAGGGCGATGAAAGAGGCGATGCCAGCCGGGTACTCCATCTTCTCATAGGCGTAAAACACCGACGAAAAGGCATCGTTGATGCTGGCGAAGAAAAGCGCAAACGCGAAAATCGCAATGGCCCCCACCGTGGCGTTGTCGATGGAGCCATTGCGCCAGTAGAGCCAGGTCACAACTGCCATCACCGGCAGAGAGATGGCCCACAGCCCGATGCGCAGCAGCAGCACATTGCTCAGATATTGATTGGCGGTCTGCTCATCCTTGCGCTTGGTCACCTCGCGGGTGAGCAGCGTGCCCAGGCCAAAGCGCACCAGAATCTCGAACAGGCCGTAGAACTGCACTGCAAAGGTGTAAGCGCCCTCGCCCGCGGGCATGAGGATGCGCAATCGCAGCAGTGCAAACGCATAGTCGATGAGCTTGTTCACCAACGACATGCCCATGGGCACCAGCGAATTCTTCGCCACCCGTTTCACATCCGCGCCCTCGCCCTCGGCCTCCCGATAGAACTTGCCCCAGGTCCACCAGCCGATGAGCAGCAACAGCAGCATCCCGGCCAAAAAGCTGGCGAACAGGCCCATCTTGAAAGACATGGGCGTGTAATGGAAGCGCACCTGATACCAGCCCGGCGCGGCCACATACACCGCCCGGAAAATGCCATCGGCCCGGTAGACGGGCGTTTCCGCCTCGTCCGGCGGTTCCAGACCCGAATCGGGCGCGACCATAGGCCGAATGTAGGCTCGCCAGTCGTCGAAATAGGCGTCGGTGAGCAGCACCCAGCCCGGCGCATCCATCTGCACCTCCACCAGCACGTCGTTCAGGCCATAGGTGATGACCCGGGCCTGGCGTTGCTGGCCGAACACGGGCGCAGGCAGCTCGTCCATGCCCTCGATGACCGCAGTCTGCCGCAAATCCACCTGTTGCAGGGTCTCATACAGCTTTTCGGGGGGAACGCTGACGCCTTCGGGCACGATCAGCGCCCGCGGCAACGCCCGCTCATTTTCGTAAATCCGCACCTCGCCATCGTAAACCAGCCGATAATCGGGCTCAGCCAGCGTCTGGGTGGTCATGACATACTTGATCCCCAGCAGATGGAACAGGGGATTGTGCAGAGCGGGCGTGTTGGGTGCGTAGATGGGGGCAATGCGGTTGTAGAGCAGGTCGCCCTGGGTTTGCAACTGGCCCATGTAATCCGCATATTGTTTGAGGATGATGGAATCGTAGCCCCGCACATCTTGCAGGCCCGAGAGCATCCCCAGATTCGCGTTCAGGGTCTTTTGCTCTTCGGGCAACTGATAAGTGGTGAAGCGCCACGGCTGCTCCTCCGATTTGTGCGCCTTCAGCCACTGGATGGCGGGCGGCTCAAAGGTCAGCAGCGCCGGATCGGCTTTGGGATTGAAGGGATAGCCGATCAACCACAGATCCAGCAGGATGATCACCAGGGCCGCGGCCTGCCACAAGCGCAGCCCCACCGACCAGGTGTAGCCCGGATCGGCCTTGGCGTCCGTGGCCGCCTGCTTGCTCACCGGCCCGATCAGCAGCTTTTGGCCCCACGATGAGACCGCCAGCAGCAGCGCACCGCCCGAAGCCAGGGTCATAAATCCGAATTGGAGGAGGCGCAGGGCTTCGTAGCTCCAAAACAGCCTGCCATCCCCGAACACATTCGCGGCCAGGTCGGAGCCAGCGATGATTTTATCGCCCAGGGCAATGAAGGGGCCGGGCAGGAAGCGGCTGATGAGCAGCACGACCAACGTCAAACTGCCCCCGGCCGCCAGCAGCCAACCCGCCAGCCGGGCCAGATCGGGGAAAGTCAGCCATTTGAAGCGGCGTTTGCCGCCCAATCGGGCCAAATGTCCGCCCTCGATGGCCAGTTGCAGGCGCTCCACGCCGAATCCGGCCAGCATGGCCATGGCCAGCGTGTAAGGGAACACCCAGCGGAAGGCCGAGTGCAACTGATTGTAGCCGGGCAGGCCATAGAACAAAATCGCATAGAGGGGCGTGCCGAAAGCGAAGGCCAGAGAGAGCAGCGCCAGCAGCGCAAAGCCCACCACGTAGAATCGGCCCGTGGGCGGACGCTGCCAGCCGGGCGTATCCTTGGGCTGACGCACCGGCTCGCCCCGCAGCCGCCCGATCACATCCAGCACCGCGGCCGCGGCGAAGACCAGCGTGAGAATCCCCAGATAATTCGCGCCCTCCACATAATTCTTGATGCCCCAGAACACCGTGTGCACATCCTCGCCCGCCGTGTTTTTCCACACATGATACGCTTCTCCCGTCCACCAGTCTCGGATGACATGATGCGCGGGGTTGCCGTAAAAATCGGGGATGAGGAAGGTGATGATATGGCGATGGGGCCAGGCCCAATTCACCACCTGATCATAACCGACCGAGCCCTCGCGGAAGTTGTGGGTGACCAGCTCGTACAGGGGGGCAAACTGCACCGCGCCCAGCATCAGGCCCGTGACCACCATAAACAGCAGCCATCCGGCGATGCGCAGCACGGGCCGCCACACGCCCAGCCGTCGCCACACGCCGAACAAACGCCAGGCGCTGTACATGGCCCCCACCAGCAGGAAATAGTAGGTGATCTCGATATGCCCGGCCAGCACCTGCATCCCCAGCACGGCCGCGCCCACCACGATGTAAGCCACGGGGATGAAGGGCGCGTTGCCTTTCTCCTCCTGCTTGCGCACCACCATCTCGATGAGAGCCAGAAAGAGAGGCAACAACGCCGCCCCTCCGATCATCATGGGGAAGACCACGGATGCGATGAAGAAGCCCGAGAACATGTAGGCAATGCCCGAGAACAGCGCGCCCGCCCGGCCAATGCGCAGAATCCGGGCGAAGACATACGCGCCCATCCCCGCCAGGGCCAGCGCCAGCCAGGTGAAAATCCCATACGCCATCCACAGCGGAAAAATGTAGTAAACGATGCTCAGGGGAAAAAGCGCCGAATGCTGGCCTTCGGCCAGGAAGGGCTGGCCCGTGAACAGGTAGGGATTCCACAGCGGCGGCTCTTTGTTTTCCAGCGCCTCCCGGATCAGCAGCTTCCACTCGTAATTTTCCAGCACCAGGTCCGAAAGCAGAGCGTTGTGCGGCGCCTCCACGCCCTCGTCGGCCGCGTAGCTTTGCCACGGCTGATATTGATAGATGTTATCCGCGGGCAGCACCGTTTTGCCGCCGAACACCACCGGGCCAAAAAACAGCAGCGGTAGGATAAACAGCAGCAAGAGCGCCAGGAAATCGCGTTTGAGTTCAGACTTGGGCATAGCCAGAAGTATACCCGAAACAGCACTTCATCCCAAGCGCATCATCATCCTCGTTCATCAGGATCAGACAGGGTGGCCGCAGCGCATTACCCCGCCGCCATCATCTCCTCGTACACAACCCGCACCGCAGGCTCGGGCCCGATGCCCAGTTCCTGCTGCAAGATTTCTTCCAGCTGGCGGTATTGCCGCGCCACGCCCGCCCGATTGCCCAGCGCCGCATAACAGCGCATGGCATCCAGATGCACCTGCTCCTGCAAGGGATCCAGCGCCAGCGCTTGATTGAGCAGATTCAGAGCAGCTTCGTAACGGCCGTCGTTCATCCGCAGGCCCGCCAGATGGCGTAACGCCTGCAGATAGGCCTCTCGCAGGCGACGCTGTTCGGGGAAAAGCCAGTCGTAGTAGAGATTGGCCAGATAATCGCCCTGGTACATAGCCAGCGCCGACTCGAACCAGCGTCCCGCCTCGGC
>WGCR01000375.1 GCA_015493675.1 Anaerolineae bacterium | reverse complement strand
TGTGTCGTCTTATCCGACATGTCTATCATCACACCGCATTTTATCGTCAGGTGATGGATGAACGGGGGCTCACGCCCGCTGATATCGAATCCACCGATGATTTGGTCAAGCTGCCCATCATCGACAAAAAAGTGATCTCCCGCCATTATGACGCGGCTTTGCGCGATCAAACGATTCCTCGCCAGCAGCTTATCCACGCCACTTCCAGCGGTTCCACCGGCGAGATTTTGCAATACTGGACGACCAAAGCGCAGAAGGCGAAAAAATGGGCAGGTTTGTATCGTTTTTGGGAGCTAGCGGGCTATGATTTCGGCAAGCGTTACGCCACTTTCACTGTTTCGGCCAACAGAGGCTTCAGCAATCATCCGATTCTCAGCAAGCTGGAATGGCGCATGTTGCGGCATTTATGGTTGCCGATGATCGAAATCACCGATGACAATCTGGCGGAATACGCCCGGCGCATCGCTGCCTTCAAGCCGGTTATCTTACGGTCCTATGCTTCAACCGTTTATTTTCTGGCCCGATACATGAATCGAGCGGGCGTCACGATTCATGTGCCTGCCGTGATCACCACCGGCGAGACCCTGACGCCCTATATGCGGGAGACGGTGGAGAAAGCCTTTGCTCCCGGCCGCGTTTTCAATGAATATGGCGCCGACGGGATGCAGATAGCGGGCGAGTGCGACGCCCATTCGGGCATGCACATCAACGCCGAGACCGTCTTCGTGGAGGTTGTTCGGGACGGGCGGCGGGTGTCTGATGGCGAGACAGGCGAATTGGTGTTGACCAATCTGGAGGCCACAGCCACGCCTTTTATCCGCTACAACATTCATGATGTGGGGGCGCTGACCCGCGAGCCTTGCGCTTGCGGCCGCGGTCTGCCCCGATTGACCCATCTTGAAGGGCGCTTGACCGATTTGTTCGCCACGCATGACGGGCGCTGGCTGAGCGTGCATCACTTTACGGGATTTTTTGGCCATTTCCCCGAGGTGGACGCCTTTCAGGTCATCCAGCATGATGTGGATGATGTGGAGGTGAAGTTGGTGACCAATGCCGGATTCACCGCCCGTCATGAGCAGATAGTGCGGGAGGCGCTCGCGGATTATCTGGGCGAGCATATTGGGTTGACGTTGACCTACGTGGATGAGATCCCCACCACGCCCGCTGGCAAGCGCCGGTTTTTCATCTCAGAAGTGATTCAGGGGACGCCCAGTGATGTGGCGGCTGATGAAGACTGATGCCCGGATCCCCTGCTGTGACGAGTCCTGTTTCCTGGCCCGAGGCCCGTATCGCCATTCTGGGGCCGTTTCCGCCCCGGCCTGGCGGCGTCTCGGTGCAATGTGCGATTCTGGCCGACGAGCTGGAGGCGGCGGGCGCCCGCGTCACTCGCATCAACACCGATGCGCCGGCCCTGCGTCAGCGGGGAGGATGGCGTAATGGGCTGCTGCCTCTGGCCCAGGTGATCGGCGTGCATCGCGAGCTGCGCCACACCCGCGATGCGTGGGACATCCTGCATGTACATGCCGCGTCCTGGTGGGGATTTATGCCCGCTGTCCTGGGATTGCAGGCCCGGCGCTGGGGCAAACGGCTGGCGCTCACATACCATGGCGGCGAGGCTGCGCAATTTATGGCCCGCTATGGCCGTTTTGCCGCGGGCGTCCTGGCCCGCTATCATGCTCTGCTGACCCTCACCGCCACGCAACGGCAGATTTTCCGGCAATATCAGCTCGCGCCGACCGTCGTTCCCAACATCGTTCCTGTTTCCCGCTACATTTTTCGGCAGCGCGGGCCGGTGCAACCGCGACTCCTGTGGCTGCGGCACCTTGAGGCCCGCTATCGTCCTGATGATGCACTTGCCGTTTTTGCACGGGTGCGCGAGGCTTATCCCGCGGCCTCCCTGAATGTGGTTGGCGGCGGCCCCTTGAGGCCTCGGTTGCAGGCCCGGGTGCGGGAGATGTCGCTGGCAGGCGTGCAGTTCACCGGGCCATTGCCTTCCGCCCGGATTCCCGCGGCCTACGACGCGGCCGACATCTTTCTCAACACCTCTGCAGTGGATAATTTGCCCCTGACGCTCATCGAGGCCAGCGCCAGCGGGCTGCCAGTCGTCTCTACCAACGCCGGAGCTATTTCCGATCTCATTCACGATGGCGAAAACGGTTTGCTGGCTGCCGTGGGTGATGTAGAGGCGCTGGCCTCGAATATCCTGCGCCTGCTGACGGACGCCGATCTGGCGCGGCGGCTCTCGCGGGCCGCCCGCGAGAACGCCCTGCAATATGATTGGCCGCAGGTGGCGCCGCGGTTGGCTCGGGCTTACGGATTGACGTAGTCAAAGAGCCTCCGGCCATCGATTCGCTATGACAATTTGGCGATGAAGAGAGTCTGTGGCAAGATCGGGCGTCTGTTCCGTAAATAGAACGCAGATGACGCAGAAAAAACTGATCTACGCAGATAAAAACAGATAAAATCAAAACGATCTGCGAAAATCTGTGTGCATCAGATGTGTCTGCGTTCTATTTTAATTCCTCATCGGCGTGCAGC
>WGCR01000374.1 GCA_015493675.1 Anaerolineae bacterium | reverse complement strand
GGCCCAAATTCGCATGTAGGTCGATTTCGTGGCAAAATTCATGGGAAGATGCTCCGGCAAATGAGGGTTTAGTCACCCTATACTTTGCCACAAAGGAGCATCTTCGTCATCTTTCTCTCTTTATTCGGTTCTCAAGGTGCGAAATGTAGGCTTAATGATACTTCGTCAATCAGCCCGTCAAACAACACGCCAAGCAACACGCCAAGCAACACGCCAAACAACACGCCAAGCAACACGCCAAACAACACGCCAAACAACACGCCAAACAACACGCCAAACCGCACGCCAAACAACACGCCGAACAACACATCAATCAGCCCGAAAAGTAGCTCGAAAAGTAAGACAGCCATCCATTTATATGCCCGCCATTCATCTGACAATAACCAGTCTGGTTGAAAGTTCTCCAAACGAAATTCCGTCTCGTTGTGGCGGATAAGCCCCTGTGCAATCCAACGTAACCATGTCATTACCTGCGAGGGCGGCCAGAGATGCTTTTCGGCCCCATGCGCTAATAACAGTACTTCACGATTTCGAATGCCCCACCGATTGAAATCAGGGCTGAGGGCCTGTGGCCGCCTGTCTGCCTGCGCAGACAGATGCCTTTGGCGCCGAAAATGTCCCTGAAGGGGGACATGCGGCGGAACGCCCTGAGACCTGAATTTATTCGGCGTGTGCTTGCGGATAAAATCGTGATCTACTGAATAACACGCGGCGAATGTACCTATCGAAGAGGTGGGAACGTTTTTTGTCCGATGAGATCGTCTTTTCCTGGATTTCTATTTGCGCCCCCCCCATACGCCATTAACATCACGTTGAGCAACAAGGGCGTTTGGGCTAGTTCCAGCAGGTCCGGGTCTCCTTCCAGCGCTTTTCTAACCGGTTCAGCTTTTTCTTTCAGCCCATCGAGATACGCGAAAATCTGCGCTTTTGTCAGGGGTTGCAGCAGGATGGCTTGCCATGCTTCCAGTTTGGTTTTGTCGCTGATCGATTCATATTCCCGCCGCCGGCTGCAAACAACCGCTTGTACGTCGCTCTTGCAATAAGCGTTGATGGCCTCGATACACTTTTCCCGCTTATCTTCCCTCACCTCATCCAGACCATCCAGCAACAGCAAAAGTTCATGCCGCTCTACCCAGTAGCGCCCCAAGGGTTTGGACACGCGATATTTGTTTTCCAGCTCGTTGATGAGCCAATCATCCAATGATTGCTTTTTTTCGGCCCAGGAGGCCAGGTTGAAGACCACGGGCAAAGGATGTTTGGGGTTTTCTCTGGCCCGAGCAATGAGTTTTCGGGCCAAATCCAGCAACGTGATGGTCTTCCCTGCCCCCGGCTTTCCCAGAATCAGCAAGCGCTTGCCATGCTCATCGAAAATATCGAGGATATCGGTGGAAGGAGGGAGAGGCCGGGGAGGCCCTTCCGGGGTTTGAATTGCCAGACGCACGGGCGGCTGAACGAGATCATGCCTGTCCTGGACATTCAGAGCTATCAATACTTCCTCGTAAAGCGACTTTTCCAGCACGCCCTTAATCCAGGCGGTCTCTACCGCTTCCAGCATCGCATCCCGTTGCCCATCCGCTTCTTCTTTGGTTGCTATCGGAGGCTCTTTATCTTTTTTTGAAAACAATTTTATGAAGATGCTCGATCCCCACTTTAGAAATGCCCCTATCATACCAATAACAGCAAGCAATATAGGAACGAGAGCCTGAATAGCGGGATCAAGGCCTTTCCACCAGTTCAAAAATTGCTCGCCCAAATTGAGTAGCCTATCCATGAAGATTCCGCGGGAATGAGAAAAGAAAGAAGGATGCGATGGCATTCATTATAGGGTAGAGCAGGGCAGGGGCCAAAAAGGGGCGGCGTGCAAAGACCTCCGGGAGGTGGGGGATCGCCTTCTGGTTGCACGTCATCATCCTGCCGCACCGAAGCGTTTGCTTTTGCCGCCGCGTTCTCACCCACCTCCCGGAGGTCGCACAAACCAGTCGCGGTGCGCCAAGTACGCAGCCTATGGTATGATGTCCTCCATGAACACTCACCTCATCCGCATCCTCCTCACCGGCTTCACGCCCTACGATGGCGCGACCGTTAACCCCACCGAGCGGCTGATGCGCCGCGCACCCGAGGCGTTGGCCGACATCCCCGGCGTCACGCTGCGGGCGTTGGTGCTGGACACCGACTATCGCCTTAGCGAGGGCCAATTCATCGCCGCGTTGGACGATTTCCGTCCGGACGCGGTGCTCTCCTTCGGCCTCAGCCGCCGCCTCGATGAGATCAAACTGGAGCGCATCGCCATCAATGTGGATGACGCTCCTCTCGCCGACACCGGTGGCAAGCTGCGCCGCGGGCAGGAGATAGCGGCCGGCGGCCCGGTGGGCTACCGCACCACGCTTCCCATCGAGGCCATCTTGCAGGCCCTGCATCAGGCAGGCATCCCCACGGGTATCTCCAACCACGCGGGCGCGTATGTGTGCAACCATCTCTTCTATTTCGGTCTGCATCGCATCGCCACGCAGGGCCTGCACACCCGCATGGGCTTCATCCATGTGCCGCCCCTGCCCGAGATGCTGGACGCGGGCACAGAACGCGCTGGCATGAGCATGGAAACGCTGCTCAAAGCCGCCCGCATTATCATTGTCGCCACAACGAAACGCCTCGACGCCAGCAAGCAATAAAAAACTCCGAGATCAACGCGCGCTTGCAATGACGCCCGCCTTTGACCTATAATCATGCCAGGATAAGCGTCCAAAGCATATCACAATCAATCTGACCAAACCATCATGCTGTCCTCGACTATTTCTCCCCAATTGACAAAAGTGCTCAAAGAAAGTAAGCAGCTCACAGAAAATGAGCGTCTGCTCCTGGCGCGCTCGCTTTTAGATAGTCTGCTTTCTGACAACGCGTTGGAAGAAAAAGAGTGGATGAATTTCGGGTTACGCTCGTTTCAGCAGGAGTGGGACAACGAAGAAGACGCCATTTATGACGATTGGAGAAAACATTATGGCGTTTCGGAGGGGTGACGTCGTTCTCATTCCATTTCCCTACACAGATTTGTCCGCCACCAAGACGCGCCCGGCTGTCGTGATAAGCAGTGATATTTACCATTCCGTTCGGTCGGAGATGCTATTGGCCTACTTATCTTCCCGGATAACCGTCGCTGACGCCAGTTTGGATTACGTGTTGCTCGATTGGAAAGAGGCGGGGCTGTTGAAACCCACATTCATGCGTCCCAAAATAGCGGCCATCGAACCGGAACTGGTGGTTTATCGGGCGGGCACCCTCACAAAACGCGATTTGGCGGGGGTTGATGAGCGTTTGCACCGTGCACTGGGGATTTGAGGTGCAACGCACTTGAGATAGCGGCCGGACGTCGAGCCAGGCTGGCCCGTCGAGGTGGTTGGCGGCGTCGGCGAGGGCCTGTTGCAAGTGCGTCGCACCTTTGCGCCACAAAAAACTCCGAGGCCAGCGCTGGCCTCGGAGTTTTATATTCAGGTAAAGATG
>WGCR01000373.1 GCA_015493675.1 Anaerolineae bacterium | reverse complement strand
TTGGTCATGGCTAGCAGCAATCGTGGGATGAAAAGCGGTGTGGTTTGCTTGTGCAAGGGTAGTATAGCACGAATGACGCTTGACGCTAATCCATTTACGACTTCTCGATCAGGAACAGAAACTCGCGATGAGAATTGGGTGCAACCTCGCGCGTCCACTCATTCGTCCATTTCATGCCAGCCATCACATTCTGGCGGTAGTCCACCTCAACCACCCGGCGTAATTTCCCCGCCCTCTGGATGGCGGCGTGCAAATCGTCTGCGGTGGCGCGTCCGCCCGAGCTGTATGAAAGAATGATGTAACGAGCGTTGACAGCCATCAACATCCGTTCGATGGCTTCGACAGCGATGAAACGCCCGGAGTCTGGATTACGCCTGAATTCCTCGAAAACCGACGCCGCGAGTCTATCCGACGTATCGCGACGGCGCTTGGCTTTTCCGAACAAGGCTGGCCGATCATTGAGAATGATGGTCGTCCATAGATGATAGTAGGCAGCGTATCGCACCCGAGAAGGGGGCATTTTCTCGTTGTTGGAGCCGTAGGGCGGATCGAAATAGGCCAGATCGGCTTCGACATCCTCCAACAGCTCGAAAATGTCCTGCTGATAAACCGCGTGATCTTTTTCCTGGGGGATCAAATGCGGAACTTTCAACTGCATTTGATTGTAAGATCGGGGTGACCAGCGGTTGAGATAAGACGAGTAATGCCCGATGGTGTTGTCCACCGAATCCAGCGCCAGGATCAGGCTGGTGAGCGCCACCGCTTTCTCGATCTCGTCCAGGTTCAGCGCATCGATCTCCTCGCGAATGGCGTCCAGCTTCATGGTGTTGTGGAGCTGCCAGGGCTTCTTCAAACCATCATCATGCCGCGAGGTGTCGCCGTTCGGGCTTCCACCATAATGCTCGGAAAACCACCCAAACTTTGGGGGCAGGGCGTTGAGATGATCGATGAGCGCCTGGTAGTGAGACCGGGGGCGTTTGTTGAGCAGATAACACGTGCCAAAAACCTTCGACCACACGGCGACGTCGTTGGCGATGAGCGTGTAGCCCAATTGCGACAATGCCTGCGAAACCCGCGTCGTGCCGGAAAAACCGTCCAGAATGACCCGGGCGTCGGTGCTGCGCACGAGCTCGATGATATGAGGCAGCAACTTCAACTTGGAACCGGCGTATTTGATCCCCTCTGTGGGAGGGACGGCTACGACCTCCTCGAAAAGCGATGGCTGCATCATCGGCGCGCTCATTTTTTCTCCCCTCGCAATCGTTCGATGTCATCCTTGATTTTCACCAAAGCTGCTTTGTGGCCCGATGGGCTCGAAACCAGCGCCTGAGAAAACAACTCCACGAGCACCTGGTTGTGGGAATAGGCAATCCAGCCGCCAGTCATGCTCTCGAAATAACGCTCGGCTTTTCGGGTGTGCGTCCACAGTCCTCGTTGCAGTGCGTTGGCGGAGGGGCCGCCATATCGCACTTCACAAATGTAAGCGCCTGCGTCATCATAAAACCGATAGACCGGATGCCTTCTTCCTCGTCCTGCTTCTTCCAACCTGATGACGGCGGTGTTCGATTTTGCCGCGTCGAAGTCGAACGCCATGATGTTGCATAGTTTTGCCTTTTCGTCGTAGATCAACGGCAACACATTGATTTTGTCGAAATCTGCGAAGGCCTCATCAGCAAAGATCGCCCGAATTCTCGCCGGATCGGTGATTTCTTTGCCCTCTTGTTGCAATCTGGGAAACATGAGGAAGCTTTGATCGGTCGATAACTGCAAAGGCCCGACGCCATACGCTTTCAGACTGACAGGAAATTCATCTTGCGTCAGTTCATTGATGATTTTGATGTCCTCTTCTCTCGATTTCGCCCTGTACAAATCCTTGCCCACATGCACCGATCGGAAATCGTACATATATTGGTTGATGAATTCAGCGATGGCGATTTCGGCCAGATCGCCGTGGGTTTTGTTCCCGATCAGGCGCATAGTGAAGATGTTGCTCAACGTCGTCGTAATCAGATCAGGAC
>WGCR01000372.1 GCA_015493675.1 Anaerolineae bacterium | reverse complement strand
GTGTTATAATGCCATGCTGATTTCTTCAGGAGGAAATAACCTTGGCAACCTTTTTATTGATCGCACAGATTATCCTAGGCATTGCACTCACGGTGCTTATCGTTTTCCAGACGCAAAACAGCGGCGCTGGCAGCGTTTTTGGCAGTGACACGACTGTTTATCGCACGCGACGCGGTCTGGAAAAGACGCTGTATCAGGCAACGATTGTTCTCAGCATCATCTTTGTGTTGTTGACGATGGTGACTGTGCGCGTCATTGGCTAAACCCACTCTTTTGGTCCGATACAATTGAGTCGTCACGTACGTTGGCAGGCCATCCTGGCTTTTTTGGGCCTCTTGCTAGTTGTCGCCCTGCTCAGCTACGCAACTTATACTTACACGTCTCAGGAAGTCCCTGCCCGCGGGGGCGTCTATATCGAGGGCGTGGCGGGCAATCCGCAGTACATTAACCCGATCCTCTGTCAGTACAATGAAGTGGATCGGGATTTTTGCGCCCTTATTTTCAACGGATTGCTGAAACTGGATGAAAATGGGGCATGGCAGCCTGATTTGGCGGAGAGTTGGGAGGTGGGGCCCGATAGTGATGTCTACACCTTCACCTTGCGCAGCGATATTCGCTGGCATGACGGGTTGCGCATCACGGCTGATGATGTCATTTTTACCGTCCAGCTTTTGCAAGACCCCGATCTGCCTGTTTTGCCCGATCTGGCCAGCCTCTGGCGCTCCGTCATCGCCGAGAAGGTGGATGAGCGCACGGTAGTTTTCCGGCTCTCGCAACCCTATGCAGCGTTTCCCGATTATGTGACCATTCGCTGGTTTGGGGTGATTCCCAAACACTATTGGGAGCGCTACGCACCCGCTGATATCCCCAACGCCCAGCTTAACACCCAACCCATTGGCAGCGGACGATTCAAATTGGTGGAAATTGATAGTCAACACGCCCGTCTGGAGCCGGTGTTGCAGCAATTCGATGAGCCGCCTTATCTTGACGCCCTGGAATTTCGATTCTTTCCCGATTATCCCAGTATCTTAGCGGCGGCCGAGGCGGGCGAAGTGCATGGCGTCAGCCGTATTCTCCCTGAATATCAAAAACAGGCGGAGGCGATCCCCGATCTGCAACTTTTCACCTCTCCCATGCCCGGCTATACCATGGTTTTGTTCAATTTCGATTCCGCCGACGCGCCTTTTCTGGCGGAACAGGACGTGCGGCAGGCATTGGCCTATGGCCTGGATCGGGATAAGCTGTTGTCGGAGATCATTCCTGGCGTGGGGCTGAAGGCCGATAGCCCCATCCTGCCCAACACCTGGGCATATAATCCTGACATCCCGAAATATCCGTATGATCCCGATAAAGCCATAGCGTTGTTGGAGGATGCAGGCTGGGTGGATGTCAATCATGACGGCGTGCGGGAGAAGGATGGGCAGGAGCTCGCATTTACAATCCTGAGTGATGATGCTCCTCATTCCATTGCCGTTAGCCAGGCGATGGCGCAGGATTGGGCCCGGATCGGCGCACGGGTAACGCCCCAGCCCATTTCCTTTACCGGCATGGTGACTGATTTTCTGGCGCCGCGTCATTTCGATGCGGCGCTGGTCTCGGTGGAACTCATCGGCGATCCTGATCCTTATCCGCAGTGGCATTCCACGCAGATCAGTCCCCAGGGGCAGAATTTCGGCGGCTGGAACAACCGCGAAGCGGATATCCTCATGGAGCAGGCCCGGTTGACCAGTGATCAGGAGACTCGTCGCCAGCTTTATTACGAGTTCCAGCGCATCTTCGCTACAGACTTGCCTGCGTTGCTTTTGTATTACCCCCTTTACACCTATGGCGCTTCGACAGCGGTGCATGATATGGAGGTGGGGAGATTGAATGAGCCGGCCGATCGGTTTAGAACTTTCGCCAAGTGGTATATCAACACCCGCAAGATCACCAGGACGGAACGTCGCACCCTGGATCTTGACAAAGCGCCCGACTGAGAGTAAAATAGCACTTGCAATTGACAAAACAAGCCGATGTGGCGGAACTGGCAGACGCGCTGCGTTCAGGGCGCAGTGGGCATAGGCCCGTGGGGGTTCGAATCCCTCCATCGGCACTCTTACCCCGTGACAAACGGGGTTTTTCTTTGTTTTGCCCCTGGATGGGGAAATGGGGTAGAATTGAACGATACATTTGGTGATCAGAACTGGAATGTATCCTCTGAGGATTTGTCATCATGTCACGACAGCCCATCGCACAAAAACAACTACTGACCCTGCGCCAGGCAATTATCATTATTGGCATTCTTGCGTTGCTGTTTTTCGCATTCAAATATGGGCAGAACGTGTTGCGCTATCGCAAACTCCAGTCCGAATTAGCCGTTATGGATGCCCATGTGGCTGAAGTGGAGGCTGAGCGAACACAGATCGATCGGGCGTTTGATGAAAGTTTATCTCCTGCAAACGTCGAGGAATTCGTTCGTAGCGTATTGGGCTGGGTGCGTCCCGGCGATGAGGTGATTGTGTCTGTGGGCGAAAACGGCGACGCGGCCGATGAATCCGCCCGTCCGCCTGCTTCTTCTGCACCGGAGGAAGGCGCTCATGTGGCGGATCGACCACAACCCAATTGGCAACTCTGGCTGAATATGCTGACGGGGAGAGAGTAGTTCCCCGTGTATGAAGAAAAGCCGCCAGCGATTTTTACATTTGAATTACCCCGGACACGGAGGGCCATCTCCGTGTCTCTTCTTTTTTGGAGTGATTGAACAATGACCAAATTTATTTTTGTTACCGGCGGCGTGGTTAGCGGCCTGGGCAAAGGCGTGACTGCGGCGGCCATCGGGCGATTGCTGCGCGCCCGCGGCATTCGCGTGGCGGGCCAAAAGCTGGACCCTTACCTCAACGTGGATCCGGGCACCATGAGTCCCTATCAGCACGGCGAGGTTTTCGTCACTGATGACGGCGCAGAGACAGACCTGGATCTGGGGCATTACGAGCGCTTTACGGGCGTCAACGTCACCCGCTCCAGCAACGTGACCAGCGGCCAGATTTACGCCGAAGTCATCGCCCGGGAGCGCCGCGGCGACTATCTGGGCGGCACCATCCAGGTCATCCCCCACGTGACCAACGAGATCAAGCGCCGTATCGCCATGGTGGTCAAAGAGACCGACGCCGAGGTGGTGCTGGTGGAAGTGGGCGGCACCGTGGGCGACATCGAGGGCCTGCCTTTTCTGGAGGCCATCCGCCAGATGCGCAAGGACATCGGCTGGGATAACACAGTTTACATCCATGTGACCCTGCTGCCCCACATCGGGGCCACGGGTGAGCTCAAGACTAAGCCTACACAGCACAGCGTGCGGGAATTGCGCGGCATTGGCATCCAGCCCGACGTCATCTGCGCCCGCTCCGATCATCCCGTGGATGAGGAAGTGCGGAACAAGATCGCACTCTTCACCGATGTGGAGCCGCGGGCGGTCATTCCCCTGGTCACCGCAGGCACGATTTACGAGGTGCCCCTCACTCTGGAAGATTCGGGTCTGGGCGATTATCTGGTGGAGCGCCTGGGCCTGGAGGTGAAGCAGCCGCCCGATCTTTCTGGCTGGCGGGATATGGTGCGCCGTATCTACGCACCCAAGCCCAAGGTGCGCATCGGCCTGGTGGGCAAATATGTGGAATTGCAGGATGCTTATATGAGCGTGCGCGAGGCCTTGTTCCACGCCGGCATCGCCGAAGGCTACGATGTCGAGATCGAATGGATTAGCTCCGAAGATCTGGAGCGTGGTAAGCATCTGGACCTGCTGGACACGGTGTCGGGCATTGTAGTGCCGGGCGGATTCGGCTACCGTGGCATCGAGGGCAAGATCTTCGCCGCCCGTTATGCCCGGGAGCATCAAATACCCTATCTCGGCCTGTGTCTGGGCATGCAGGTGATGTGCATCGAGTTCGCGCGGCATCTTCTCAACAGCGATGATCCCAACAGCACCGAGTTTGATCCTACCACGCCGCATCCCATTATCGATCTCATGGCTGATCAGAAAGATATCGCCAACATGGGCGGAACCATGCGATTGGGATTGTATCCCTGCGTGCTGTCGCCCGATACCAAGGCGCATGAGGCCTATGGCGTGGATGAGGTGCAGGAGCGCCATCGTCATCGCTGGGAGTTCAACAATGCCTATCGTCAGCCCTTCCAGGAGGCGGGCATGAGGTTCAGCGGCCTCAGCCCTGACGGGCGCTTGGTGGAGATCGCCGAGCTGCAAGACCACCCCTTCATGCTGGGCAGCCAGTTCCATCCCGAATTCAAATCCCGGCCCGATCGCCCTCATCCCTTGTTCCTGGCCTTCATGAAAAAGGCCATCGAGGAGCAAAAGCGGCGGGAAGAATAAGCGCATCGATCATGACCGCCTCCCCCTCTTTTTCTCTGGATGAAGCGCTGGCCCGATGGCGCGAGGCCCTGGACGCGGCGGGCGCATTACGCCGTCTGCCTGCCGAATCGGCGCCTGTGGCGCATGGACATGGCCGCGTCACTGCTGTGGCGGTGTGGGCGCGTATTTCTTCGCCTCATTACCACGCCGCGGCCATGGATGGGTACGCGGTGCGGGCCGGGGATGCGGGCGGGGCTTCGCCCCACGCGCCCGTGCGCCTGCGGCTGGGGCCCCAGGCGCGCTATGTGAACACCGGCGATCCCATGCCCGAGGGATTCGACGCCGTCATTCCCCAGGAAGATGTACGGGTGGAGGACGACTGGCTGGTGGTGACAACGCCGCCCCAGGCGTGGCGGCATGTGCGCATCATCGGCGAGGACATGGTGGCTTCAGAGCTGGTCGTCCCGGCCAACCAGCGGCTACGGCCTCGAGATT
>WGCR01000371.1 GCA_015493675.1 Anaerolineae bacterium | reverse complement strand
CTCATGGCCCTCTTCGGCCAGTTGCCGCCGTCGCGAGCCCTCGAAACTGAAAGGCTTGGTGACGACGCCAATGGTGAGGGCGCCGGTTTCACGGGCCAGTCGGGCGATAACGGGCGTGGCGCCGGTGCCGGTGCCTCCCCCCAATCCCGCCGTAATGAAGATCATATCAGCGCCTTTCAGCACTTCTTTTAGCTCTTCCGCAGATTCTTCGGCGGCCTGTTCGCCAACTTTGGGATCACCGCCTGATCCGAGGCCCTTGGTGAGCTTGTCGCCAATGCGGACGCGAATGGGCGCTTCTGAAAGCATTAATGCCTGCGCGTCGGTGTTGACTGTGATAAATTCAACGCCTTGAATGCCTTCCTGAATCATGCGATTGATCGCATTGCCGCCGCCACCGCCAACGCCGATGACTTTAATTTGAGCTAAATTTTCTACATAAGGTCGGGAGCTCATCGAATCTTCCTCCGGAAAATGGATGACGGCATGAGTGAGATGGGGGAATGCCGCATCCTGGGTGCTGATAGACTTTTTAGTAAGCCTATCTTAACTTGAATTGATCAAAACATCAAAATTAAACGGGGGGATGGGATGCCGGGCAATCAACCTGGCAGCAAATGACGCATCCACTGGCTGAGTTTACTCATAAATGACGCGCCCGAAGAAGCAGGTTTGGCCGCATAAGGATTATCTTTGACGGCCTGGAGCAAAAGACCGACGCCGCAGGCGTTTTCCGGCGTCAGCATCTCCCGGGGGATATCGCCCAGGGAGGCGGGGGAGCCGATGCGCACCGGAATGTCCAGCAGATCGCGTCCCAGAATATCCAGGCCCGGCAGGCGGGATCCGCCGCCTGTCAGCACCAGGCCGGCCGAGAGCAGATCGCCGTAGCCCGAACGCGTGATCTCGCGCTGGATGAAGAGTAGCAGCTCTTCGGCCCGGGCGCTGAGGATCTCAGCAATGAATTGTCGGGAGTAGGTTTTGTTGGGGTTGCCGCCAAATCCCGGGGCATTGACTGTCTCGGTTTCGGGAATGCGTTCGGGCAGCACATCGCCATAACGGGCTTTTAGTTTCTCTGCAATGGGCTGCGGCGTGTGCAGCACGGTCGCCAGATCGCTGGTAAAGTGATTGCCGCCGATCTGCAGGATGGTGGTGTGCCACACTGAGCCATTCAGATAGATGGCGATGTCGGTGGTGCCGCCGCCAATATCGGCCACCACCACGCCCGCCTCCCGCTCCTCGGGCGTGAGCACGGCTTCACCGCTGGCCAGCGGTTCCAGCACCAGACTTTTGACCGCAAGACCGTTATTCTCGATACACTTTTTGAGATTGTTGATAGCGGTGTGGGCGCCGGTGACGATATAGGCGTCGACTTCCAGCCGTCGTCCCAACATGCCGATGGGCTCCTGGACGCCTTCCTGCCCGTCGACCGTGAAGGTGCGGGCGATTACATGGATGATATCCCGGTCGCTGGGGATTGGAACCGCCTGCGCTTCGGCCAGCACCCGATTAATTTCGGGCCAGCTGATGGGGCGGTTGCGGGGCAGGGCGATGACGCCGCTGCTGCTTTCGAAGCTGATGTGCCCTCCCACGATGCCTACATGGGCCTCTTCAATGGTCACGCCCGCCTTGGCTTCGGCTTTTTCCACGGATTCAGCGATGGCTTCGGTGGCGGCGGCGATATTGACGACGACGCCCCGGCGCAGGCCCTTGCTGCGGGCGCAACTTGCACCCAGCAAATGCAGTGTATTCTCCTGCGTGAGTTCGCCGATGAATGTACAGATTTTGGTGGTGCCAACGTCTATGGCTGTGATGAGTTCGGACACGGTAGGGGGTCTGATCGGGGGGGAAAAGAGGATGATGTGGGGAAATGTTATTGGATATAAGCGCGATCATAACGCAGATCGACAACTTTGACAGCGCGGTTTTCCTGCAATAGCTGCTGGCGAAGGGTTTGCCACATGGCCAGTTTGTTTTGCATCTTTTCACCATCGCCCAGATAAACGCGCCAGCCTTCAGGGCTGATGAAAAAGAGTCCGTAGATGTCGCGATAGTGGAATTCATTTAGGCCAGGAATCGTGGCTGTAATTTGCTGGATGGCCTGCCAGATAGCCGGCTCCAGGTGGATGCCGTCGATGCTGGCTGAGCCGTCTTCATCGATCAGCAAGGGCAGATCGGATTGCGCTTCTGCCGCGGGAAAGATGCGTCCTTCTTCATCCACCCATTGGGTCTGGTTGCCATGGCCGTAAATGAGTACAGGCTTGCGCGCCGCCACGAGGATAACGGCCCGATTGGGCAGTCCCAGGCTGACATGCGTTTCCTTGATCTGGGGCATCACCGTGGCCAGCCGCATGGTGACATGCCTGGGATCGATGGTAAAGATGTTGGCGCCCGCAAGGCTTGCCTGTCGCTGGATTTGTCCTGCGTCGATATAATCGTTATCGCGAATTTCGACCGCAGCGATATCGAACCGATTGTCTGTAAACAGAAACGCCAGCGCAACAATGCTCCCCAGCAACAGCAGAAAAGCGAAGTAATGTGAAAGTCCCCAGGAGCGGGCCCGGAGTTTCGGAAAAGAGGCGCTTTGGCGTCGCCGCGTGACCTTGCGGGCGCTGTTATGCTTGCGCCTGCCCTTTTTCAATGTTTTGGGAGCCAGGACCGGGATGCTGGCGGCGTTGAACCGCTTTTTCTTCCGGTGACGGGGGGAGCTTTTTCTGGTCATGATTGCGCCCTGGGTTGAAAGGTGGTGCGCAAGGATTTTTTCTGGTGGTAACGCTCGAATCCCAGTTGGATGAGTTGGTGGATCAACTCGGGATAGGGGATGCCACTGATCGCCCAAAGTTTTGGGAACATGCTGATATCGGTAAAGCCGGGCATGGTGTTGATCTCATTCAGGAATATCTCGCCCGTCGCATCATTTAGCAAAAAATCCACCCGGGCCAACCCCCTGCCCTGAATAGCCTTGAAGGCTCTGACAGCTATATCCTGCGCCTGCGCAGTGAGTTCGGGGGAGATGGGAGCAGGGAGGCGTTCCTGGCTGCTGCCGCTTAGATATTTGGCTTCATAATCATAGAATTCATTGCTGGGGATGATCTCGCCTGGCAGGGACGCCCGCGGATGTTCGTTGCCCATCACTGAGACCTCGATTTCTCGCACATGGGGCACAGCCTGTTCGACAACGATGATTATATCATATTC
>WGCR01000370.1 GCA_015493675.1 Anaerolineae bacterium | reverse complement strand
TGAACGTCTTGCCATCGAATTCGGCCCAGGCGAAGGCTCCCAGAATGAGCTGCAGGGTGATAAAACCGACGCCGATGAACATGATCAACCAGATAAAACTCTGCCGTCTCCAGGTTTCGCTCCCCAGCCAGAGGGTGGCGACGAGAAAGAGAATCGGGTAGAGCCGAAAAATGGCTTTGGGCGTGTAGCGTTGGCGGGAGGAAGAAGGCGTTGCGTCAGACATGATCTTTTTCGTAGGTGTAACCCCGCAATTCGCATTCGCGAAATCCGAGGTGGAGAAGTCGGGATTGCATGAGAGCGTCTTCGTGGTCGGCGTCTTCCAGCAGGCGGTTGACGCCGCGGGAGATGAGATAATTGGCGCCGCGTTCCAGCAGCCATTTGCCCACGCCATGATGCCGGTATGCTGCGGCGACTTCGAGATGATAAAGCGAGGCGACGCGCGGGGCGTCGCAGCCGGGCGACTGGGGGAAGATCATAAAGCGGGCGCGGGCGACGAAGTCCAAATCTGACCAGACGCTCAGGGTGAAGCCTTCATCCATCTTTTCCTCCCACTGCAACTTCAATCCGGGCAGTCGCGGCAGGTGTTCGGGGATGATGTCGGCAAAATCCCGACTGTAAAACAGCCAGCGCCAGGTCAGACGGTAGTTTGCGTTCCCCAAGGCGTCCATCAGCGCCCAGTGTGTGTTGGTCACCGTCCCACGGCCATGATTCAGGCGGGGATAGCCGGTGTGGAGATGGAAAGCGATGATGTTGGCGAGATTGTTTTTTGTTCGGAAATACGCGTCGGCGGCCCGCAGCAACATGGTGATGACGGCGGCGGGTGCGCCGGGAGCCAACACCAACCCTCGCAGGATGCCGCGCAGCGTTTCGGGATCATCAGATTGCAGGCGGCCCACGGTGCAGTGGACGAATCCGGCCAGAGCGTTATTGCTGCGGACAATGATCCATCCCCGCGGATCGATAGCAAGAATCGCCCGCGGTTCACCGCCATGCAGCAGCACATGATCTTCGATTTCCCGGGCCGAAATGGGGCAACGCTCGTTCTGCTGCGCCAGAGCCTGCGTCCACAGCGACGCCAGAGCCGGGAGATGGCGGGAGCGTAATGGAGACGCCTCGATCATCGGATTGCCATCACTCCCTGCCACGCAGAATAAAGCATGATACTGCCGGCGATGAGAAGCAGCAGGGCCGAAAATTGCATGAGTCGATGATAGAGATGCGGCGGCAATTGCCGGACGCGTCCCAAGATCAGGGCCAGGACCACTTTGCTGCCGATGAGGAAGAGGTAAAAGAAAAGAATGAATTCCGCCGCATACCAGGGATTTTGATTCCAGGCCTGAATGACAAGAGGCGCTCCGACCGTCCCCCAGAAGAGATAGGGGTGGGGATTGAGAAAGTTGACCATCATCCCTCGCAGAAAATCCTGCTGAGCGGAGGGCGTCTCGACGTTTTGGGTGAACGCGTCGGCGGTTTCCCGCCAGGCTTCCACAGCCAGCCACAGCACGAATAATCCGCCCAGGGCCATCATGCCGTGCAGCCAGATTTCGGGCAGCCGGGAGATGACCAGGATAGCCAGGATGACGATGGGCAAATCGGTCAGCAGGGGGGCGATGGCAATGCGCAAACCGCTGGCGACGCCATGGCGCAGGGTGCGCTGGATGACCAGCGCCAGCAGGGGGCCGGGGGCTAAACCTGCGCTCAATCCCAGGGAGAAACCGAGGAAAACATAGGACATGAATGAATTTTACCATCGCGTCATGCGTTCTCCCAATCGAAATCTGTTGACATCCCGAGCCGGGGATGCGATAATCAATCGTTATTCTGATCTTATTTTATGGTAAAATAATGATGAGAATGCCCTTTTTGCTATGAACACCTCACATTCTCGCCCTTTTGGCGTGACCCTTACTGCCATTCTCGCCCTTGCCATAGCTGTCATCTCGTTGCTCATTGCCGCCCGCTATGTGCTGAACCCGGCAGGCAATCAGGAGATGATCCTGCTATTCACTCGGCTGAAGCTACCTGTCACTTTTCTCAACCTGCTGGCTG
>WGCR01000369.1 GCA_015493675.1 Anaerolineae bacterium | reverse complement strand
GATTCCAGTGGCGCTTGTCCTCGAAATCCTGCTGGAAGAACCAGTGCTGAATGGGGGTCAGCGGTGCCTCGCCCGTGACCTCGCCCTGTTCAGCCACGATGGTGCGTCGGGAGACCGCGGCCACTGCGGCCAGTCCGGCGATGGTCGGATTCTGGAAAATGTCCTTGGGCGAGATGTTGAGCCCGCGCTGATTGGCCCGGGCCACCACCTGGATGCTGAGGATGGAATCGCCGCCCAGTTCGAAGAAATTGTCGTACACGCCCACCTGATCCACGCCCAGCACCTCGGCCCAGACCTCGGCCAGGGATGCCTCCTCGGGCGTGCTGGGCGGTGCGTAATCCACACCCAAATCCTCGCGGCTGACCTCGGGCTCGGGCAGGGCCCGACGGTTGATCTTGCCGTTGGGCAGCAGCGGGAAGGCGTCGAGATAGACAAAGACGCCGGGGATCATGTAATCGGGCAGACGCTGACCTATAAACTCGCGCAGGGCCTTGACCTCAGGACGCTCCTCGCCCTCGGGGATGAGGTAGGCCACCAGACGTTGGGCGCCGGGCGCATCCTCACGCACCAGCACCACCACATCCTTGACGGCCTCATGATCCCGCAGCATCGCCTCGATCTCGCCCAGCTCGATGCGATAGCCGTGGAACTTCACCTGGAAGTCCACACGGCCCAGGAATTCCAGCTCGCCCGTGGGCAAATGGCGCACCAGGTCGCCCGTGCGATAGAGACGCTGGCCCGTGGCGACGCCGGATTGTGAATCCGGCTGGGGAGCACTGTTCTCCGGGGCAGATGCGCCATCCGCCCGCAGGAAGGGATCGGGAACAAAACGTTCGGCGGTGAGTTCAGGACGGTTCAAATAACCCCGGGCTACGCCCGCTCCGCCCAGATACAGCTCGCCGGGCACGCCGACGGGAACCGGCTGCATGTGCTCATCCAGCACGTAACCCCGATCATTGTTCAACGGCTGCCCGATATTGGGACGATGCGACGCCCGGTTCACCCAGCTCACCACGCTGTCCACGGTGCATTCGGTGGGGCCATACATATTGAAAAATTGAATCGCATCCTGACTCCGCAACAAGTCCCAGGTCTCTTGATCGATGGCCTCGCCCCCAGGCAGCATGGCCCGCGGCTTCCACGCATCTTCATCGAACAGCCCATGCTCGATCATCAGCTTGAGTTGTGTGGGCACGCAATCCACCAACTCCAGCTCCCGCTCCCGGATGAACTCCACCAGGGCTGCGCCGTCGCGACGCACCTCGTCGGGCAGAATGACCAGCGTATGCCCGTAGGTGAGCATGATCCACTGTTGCACCGATGCATCGAAGGACAAGGGCGCATTCAGGCTGATACGCAGCGCCCGCCCCGGCGCCACTTCGTCGTAAATGCGCCGTTTCAGGCCCGCGGCCAGGTTCAGGGCATTGCGATGGGGAATGACCACACCCTTGGGGCGGCCTGTGCTGCCCGAGGTGTAGATGATGTAGGCGGTATTCTCGGGATGGAGAGTGACAGCGGGAGGCGTGGTCGGTTGGGAAATCACTTCGTCGGACGTAATGCGCAATCCGTAATCCGTAATATCGTCCAACGTCCAATGTCCAATGTCCAATGTCTGACCTCTGACCTCTGACCTCTGACCTCTGGCCTCTGACCTCTGGCCTCTGGCCTCTGACCTCTGACCTCTGACCTCTGACCTCTGACCACTGACCTCTGACCTCTGACCTCTGATAACCAGCGTCAACCCGCTATCCTCGATCATGTACCGAATCCGCTCGGCAGGATAACTGGGATCAAGCGGCACATACGCGCCGCCCGCCTTCAGAATCCCCAACAGGGCGATCATCATCTCGGCCGAACGGGGAAGCATCAGCCCCACCAGGGTCTCCGGCCCCACCCCGCGGGCGATGAGGGCATGAGCCACCTGGTTGGAACGGGCGTCCAGCTCGGCGAAGGTGAGGGTCATGTCGCCAAAAGCCACCGCGGGCGCATCGGGCGTGGCCGCAGCCTGGGCCATAAAACGCCCGGGAATGATGCTGTCGGCGGGGAAGGGGGCGTCGGTGCGGTTCCAGTCCACCAACAGAGCCCGGGCCTCCTCATCGGTCAGCAGGCCATACCGCGTGACAGGCCGATCGGGGTCGGCTGCCGCCTGTTCCAGGATGAGTTGGAAATGGCTGAGCATCCGGCGGATGGTGCTCGCGTCAAAGAGATCGGTGTTGTAGTTGAGCGCGCCCCGCAGGCCATCGGGGGTCTCGGACAGGGCAAGAGTGATATCAAAGGTGGCCACGCCGGTGTCGGAATGCACCGTGTCCAGGGTCAGGCCGGGAAGTTGCAATCCCCCTTTCTCGCGGGGCAGATTCTGGAGGATGAACATAACCTGGAACAACGGGCTGAAGCTCATGTTACGCTCCGCGTCCACCGCATTCACCACCATCTCGAAAGGCGTGTCCTGGTGGGCGTAGGCGCCCAGAGAAGCCTCTCGCACCCGCCGCAGGGCTTCGCGGAAGGAGGGATTATCATGGAGCTGGGCCCGAATGACCAGCGTGTTGGCAAAATAGCCGATGAGGTTCTCAACCTCGGACCGATTGCGGTTGGCAATGGGCGTGCCGATGACGATATCGTCCTGGCGGGCGTAGCGGCTGAGAAGCACATCGAACGCGGCCAGCAGGGTCATGAACATGGTTGCCCCCTCCTCCCTGCCGAGCTGCTTCAGTTTTCCTAACAGCTCAGGGGGCAGAGCCATGCGCTCATATCCGCCGTTGAAGGTCTGCACAGAAGGCCGGGGCCGGTCGGTGGGAAGCTCCAGCAAGGGAGGCGCGCCGGCCAGATAGTCGCGCCACCAGTCCAGTTGGCTCTCCAACACCTCGCCCTGAAGCCATTGCCGTTGCCACCAGGCGTAATCAGCGTATTGGATGGGAAGCTCGGGCAGTTGCAGGGGAAATCCGAACGCAAAATGGGCGTAATGAGACACGATCTCCCGCACCAGGATGCCCGTTGACCAGCCATCAGACACAGTGTGGTGCATGACCATGGCTGCTACGTAATCGTCATCCGCCAACTGGATGAGCTGGCCGCGGATGAGAGGCCCGCGGGCCAGGTCGAAGGGCCGTTTGACCACCTCGTCCACGATGCGCTCTGCCTCGGACATCCGATCTTCTGCGGGCAGATGCCGCAGGTCGATGATGGTGAGCGGAATGTGCATCTCGGGCAGTATATGCTGGTAAGGCGCGCCATTTTCATCAGCCAGGAAGACGGTGTGCAGCACTTCATGACGCTGGATGATGGCGTTGATCGCCTGCTCCAGGGCCTCGACGTTCAACTGCCCTCTCAAGCGCAGAGCGGTGGGGATGTGATACAGGGCCTGTCCCGGAGCCAGTTGATCCAGAAACCACAGACGCTGCTGAGCGAAGGAAAGGGGAATGCGCTGGTCGCGGGGCGCGGGCTTGGGCGCGGTGAGGGCCTGGGGCCTGGCCAGTTCGCCCGTGGGCGCAAGTTCATAATCCAGCGTCCGGGCCAGTTCCAGAGTAATGCTGCTGAGGGCGTCGCCGGGCGGCAGCACAATGCCCTTGGTCGCCAGGCCCGGGTCGATACTGCGATGCTGCATGAAGCGAGGATCGCCCACCATGCGGCTTTCGGGATGCACCGGATCGGTCATCCGGGCAGCGGGATCGCCGTAAGGATCGAGCATGTCGGGATGGAAGTCGATGCCCAGGGCGTCGCACAGCCGCCGCATCTCGTATTCGGGATTGGTGACCAGGTTTTCATATTGCAAGAAGAACTGGCGCTCGGGCGGGATATGGGCCTGGAATTCGAGGATATTCTGATTGATGATATTCCAGAAGAGCTCGGCATGGGCCCGAGGCGGATAGCTGTACCCATAGCCAAAAAGCTGATCCATGCCGCTGGTGAGGTAGGACTGAATCATGGAGGCGGGATGGCGCACCAGATGGATGTAGAACGCGTCCTCGAAATAGGCCTCGGCCCGCTGCAAATAGAGGGGATTCAACGCATTGGTGGTGGTTTTGTCCACCAACAGGCGGGGATGGATGCGCTCTTGCAGATAGCGATAGAAGTCCTGCACGGTCATGCCGCGGGTTTCGAGATCGGCCATGATGTCGCGGGCGGTCTCGAAGTCACAATCGTGGATATCCATCAGCGCCCGCCACACGCCTTCCTGCCAACCGCTCTCCCGGCCAGCGAAGGCCGCGCGGCGTTCGGCCAGCGTGCGGAAGGGCAACAGAGCCAGCTCGGGCGGAGAGAAGAGCCGGGGATTGCCCGCCAGCATCACCCGCAGCAACGTGGAGCCGGAGCGCGGAGCGGTGAGAATGAACACAGCCCGGGGGTTTTGGCGCTGGATGGTGGACAGGAAGCGCTTCTCGCTTTGGGGGTCGGGCCCGCGGGCTTCGATCTGTCGACGCATGTCTGCAATGAGCTGTTCGTGAAGCTCGATGCGGGTGCGCATCTCCGCTGTGAGCTCGGAAAGCTCGATTTTGCAGGCCCGGGCCACGGAGGATGGGTAATTCTCGATGAGATAAGCGGCCAGTTCCGCGATGGTGGGCGCATCGAAGAGCACGACCACATACACGATCTCGCCCAAAAATTCTTGCAGGCGATTGACGAAAATTGCCGCTTTCAGGCTATCGCCGCCCAGGTCGAAGAAATTGTCGTGGATGCCGACGCGCTCGACGCCCAGGAGCTCCTGCCACATCTCGGTCAGGGCTTCCTCCAGGGCGTTGCGGGGGGCGACATATTCGGAACCCAGGTCGGGGCGTCCCTGATCAGGTGCGGGCAAAGCCCGGTAATTGATTTTTCCGCTGACAGTGACGGGGAGTTCCGTCATCTCCACAAACGCGGCCGGCGCCATGTAGTCGGGCAGGCTTTGTTTGACAAAGGCCCGGAGTTCTGCCACGGTGGGGCCG
>WGCR01000368.1 GCA_015493675.1 Anaerolineae bacterium | reverse complement strand
GGAGATGTGTATAAGAGACAGGGACTGGCATGGCCGCAGCGGCTGGGTGGTGGAGCTAACCTACGCCCGCCTGGCCGACCAACCCTTTTGGGGCGTGGATGACCTGGCGCAGCGGGTGCAGCAGGACGCGGGTCAGGGCCAGCGGGTCATCGTGCGCGTCGATTTCGACCAAGGCCAGCCCCTGCCGCCCACCGATGATGAGGCCGCGTTGGCCGAATATCTGGCCTATCTGCAGCGTCTGGCCCGAGACCAGCGCCTGACCGGCATCTACGCCCTGCAACTGGGCTCCGGCTACAACGGGGCCACGCCCGACCATCCCCTCACGCCCGAGTGGGTGGCGCGGGTCATCAACGGCTGCGGCCTCGCGACCGACCGCAGGGACAACGCGGTGCAGGTGGTGAAGCTGGCGCGGCCGGGCCTGCGGGTGCTGGCGGGCCCCATCCAGCCCTGGAGCATCGCCCAGGATGGGGCGTTTCCCTACCGCATCGACGCGCCCTGGCTGAATT
Source organism: Anaerolineae bacterium (assembly GCA_015493675.1). Classification (GTDB taxonomy): domain Bacteria; phylum Chloroflexota; class Anaerolineae; order J102; family J102; genus M2005. The sequence continues at coordinate 9,810 of WGCR01000368.1, read as the reverse complement.
ACTTCAACACGCTGCTCGCCCGATTGGTGGAGAGCGCCCGGGCCAAGGAAGCCGCGGGCCAGGCCCTGACCCTGCCCGACGGTTTCGCGGCCCAGGCGCCGGGCCGTCCCCATGCGGCCGCTCTCAGTCCGGAGCAGCGGGCGCAAGAGCCGCATATAGACTTGTACAGCCCCCAGTGGGGCCGGGCGCAGATGGGATTCCGCGTCTACCGCGACTGGCTGGGCGTGATCAACAGTCGCGACGCCACCCGCGGTCTGCCCCTGTATATCACCTCCACCAACACCTACACGCCCGACGACCCCATTCCCCCGGCGCAGAACTACCCGCCCGGCTGGCTGCAAGCCGCGTACGCGGAGATCAGCGCCCAGCCCCAGGTGCGCAGCCTCATCTGGTTCCTGGACTACGACGGCTCGGGCGACCGCCGCTGGGATGCGTTCAGCCTGAGTACGGGCTTCGGGCAGATGTACGAGGCGGCCCGGGATTTCGAGGCGTTGCTGGCGGGGGAGTAGCGCCCCATCGCATGGGGGAATTATAACCCGGGAGTGGGTTGCTAAGCTCTGCCTGATCCGGTAGAATCGGGGTGGATTTCCAACTGTTTTTCCTAGGAGGACGATCATGAAAACCCGTATCGTTGTTTTTTTCCTGTCGATGTTGGTTGGTGGATGGGCGTTTTGGAGCATGACGCAGCCAATAACCGCACAAGGCGGCCCTGATGTCAGCGCTCTCAAACGGCGCTTCTGGCTGGCGCAGGCGAATATGGATGTGCGGCTGACGCAGATGGCCGCACAGGAGGGGCGCGGCCCGGAATCGCCTCAGATTTCGGATGCGAAGACCTATCCTTTTGGCTATGCGTCCCTGATGGCGTTTCAGTCCTTTCTGGATGGCGACTGGAACATCTTTCTTTCCAACGGCAACTATGAAAGGCTATGGCGATTGACCAACAATCCCAACTCGGACGCGTCGCCCCGGCTGACCACCGCGGGGGACCGGGTAGTTTTCACGTCGAATCGTACGGGCAATTGGGATATCTTCACCCGGTCGGTGGATGGCTCCAATCTAGAGCAACTGACCATTGATGGCCGGGATGAGATATATCCCGCTTGGTCTCCCGATGGTCGCAAGATCTGCTACGCCAAGAAGACAGGCGACAATTATCAGATTTATCTCATGGATGCCGATGGCTCGGGACAGAGAGTGCTCACCTATCCGGGCGGCGCATCCGATGTCGATCCTGACTGGTCGCCCGATGGCAAACAGATCGCATTCGTACGGCGAGGGGATGGCGGTTATGGCTCGTTGATGGTGATGGATGCCGATGGTGGGCATGTGCGTTCGTTGGCGTCGGGCTTGCGCTATCTGCAAAATCCCCGCTGGTCGCCCGACGGTCGGCAGATCGGTTTCGATTACGATGCGGATGATGACGACTGGAATGAGTTGGCGGTCATCGATGTGGCGACGGGCCAGATTCGCGTGATTCAGGACTTTCGCCAGCGCTTTGTGGATTCGTGGTTTGGCGATTGGACTGAGGAAGGGGATTATCTCATTGCGGTGAAGGCTATCTATGAAGTGAGGGACAACCGGTTGTATCTGAAAAACACGCGACTGTTCATGAGCCACAGCGAGCATTCGCTTTGGGATATCTACGGGGATAGTTGGGTGGATTTGGCTCCCGATTGGCGCTATGTGGATCGCGAGCCTCCTCAATCGTCCATGCAACCGTTGCCTCCTGTGTCGCCTGCGTATTTCGATGTGTCTTGGTCGGGCGAGGATGTGGGCATCGCGGGTCTGGCGTATTTCGAAGTGCAGAAGAAGGAAGGGAACGGCCCTTGGGAAAGTTGGGAACGCACCCTGGCCACCAGCGCCGAATTCTATGGCGGCGGCAAGGCGGGCAAGACGTTCTATTTTCGCATGCGGGCGGTGGATCGGGCCGGAAACGCGGAACCCTGGCCCCCGACTTATCAAACCAAAACCACCATCGAAACTTTGCCACCTGTCGTCACTTTTGACCCGATTCCACCCATGTTGCGGAAATGCGAGATGATCTCATGGCAGGCAAAGGATAGAGGGGGATCGGGAGTCTCTATCTATCACTTTCAGTTGCGGGAAGCAGACGCTGCGGTCTGGAAAGATCAAGGGGCGCCGAACAGCCCAACCCGGAGGATCTGCGAAGACGCGGGGCAAATGTATGCATTTCGAATTCGGGCGAAGGACTTAGCGGGCAACTGGTCAGCCTGGGTTTACTCGCATCTCGTTACCCTTTATCAGTGGAAGATCGAGGGGCGAGGGACGGACAATCGAGAGCACCCCCTGCCAGTGGACGTGACGATTTCTCCTCCGGCCTTTCAGACGGACAGCCGCCCCGACGACGGGCATTATGCAGGCTATACTGCCGACGCATCGGATGCGTATGCCGTGACGTTCCAATCGCCAGACTACCTGCCCCTGCCCCAGACCATTTTTCCCGCCCGAGATGACGCCACCCTCGATGTGGCCTTTCCTCCTGCCGACAACCTCATCCCCGATTGGGGTTTTGAAGGCGAGGGGTTGGAGGAGGGTTGGCAAGTGCAGGGCCAGGCTGTGATCACGGATACGCAACGGCATACGGGACGGCAAGCCTTGTTGCTGGGGGAGCGCATCCGTTTCGAGCAAGAGCCCCTTTGGGCGGGAGTTGCAGGGAAATTGGCGATGACGCCCCAGGGCGAGATGCATCTGACTTTCCCAGGGGGCGCGTCGGGCGGCGACGGCTATGAGCTCTATTACGCCAATCGCTCCCCCCATGGTCAGTGGTCTTCATTGAAAAATATCTCTCACAATCCGCTTGACACCCTCCTGTTTGAAATGCAGTTAGACGCCCGCCGCAACCGGCTACATCTAGCCTGGGGTGATGTGACCTGGTATTACACGGCCCGCAGCGCAGATGGAACCTGGTCTCCGACGGAAAGCATCCCCCTACCTTCGCATTATTCGACATTATATTACACAAGTTCTTTCCTGGATGACCAGGGGAATTTTTATCTGGCGTACATCATTCGAGCCTCTGATGGCTGGGACCTTTATCTGTCGATCCGATCTCCGGCTGGCGTGTGGAAAACCGAAAGAGTGGCGCAGGATATTTCCACAGAACGTGCGTACAGCATGGTAGTGGAGCCGCAAGGCACCGTTCACGCGGTTTGGTTTCATGAAGCGAATATCGCTTCGCATATTTTCTATCGATATCGCGATGCGACCGGGCAATGGCATGATAGCATTCAATTGGATTATCCTTTGACGATCTCCGATCATAGGCTCTCTCTCACTCGAGACAAAGGTGGCATGTTGCATTTGTTTTGGGTTTGCACTAACGCCGATACAGGTGCGTCCAGATTCTGTTATGCTCAACGGGATGCTCAGGGCGTATGGAGTGAGGCACAAACACTCTTGGACCTGGACAAACAGTGGTTGCGATCCTGGATTGTGCGTAGCGACAGACTGAATCGCATTCACTTATTGCTTTACATAGGAGGGAAAGATTTGCGCTATCGGCTGCGCCGGGCCGATGGCTCATGGACGCCGGATGTCGTAGTGGATCCTCTATTGGGGGACCCTGATATGGATTCCATGGACAGGCGAATGGAAGTGGACGCCCGGGGTCAGGCGCACATTCTATGGAACCGCAAGAGCCGCACCGGAGATACGGGATATGAACTCTTTTACACTCGGGTGGTAGAGGGTGATCGCAAGGCCCTGCCCATCCGAATTGGCCTGGGAATTTATCCGAGTGTGGTCGTTAGCGATGACGGCGCTGCGCATTTTGTGGCAAAGAATCCCACAGGTTCGAATCTGTTTTATGCGCGAGATCATCTTGTTACCCAAGACTGGAGGGACGCGCTTGTCAGAGATGTGACGATTCCCGCAGATGCAATCGCACCCACCCTGTCGTTCTTCTACAACGGGTCGCAATTCGACCGCATGACGGTGCGAGTCGGGGATGAGCGCTTTCCGCTGGCGCCAGACGGCGAAGGTGGGGCGTGGCGGCATCGCTGGATCGATCTGACGCCCTGGCGGGGGCGGACGACAACGCTCCAATTCGAGGTGCAGCAACGGGCCGGAACGTTGCCTGTGTGGGTGAATCTGGATGAGATCACGGTGGGCAGCGGCGCGTTTCCAGATCTGTGGGTGACTGCGCCCGCGGCGGCTTTCCCCTCCCGGCAGCCCTACACCCTCACCCTGGCCTATGGCAACGCCAACGCCGAAGCGCCTGCTCGGAACGTTGTCCTCACCGCTACCCTGCCCGCGAATGTGCGCCTTGTCGAAGCCATGCCCCCGGCTCAGGTGCAGGGCGACGCGCTCACCTGGTCCTGGCCCGAGCTGGCTGCGGGCGCTCGCGGCGAGATTCGCCTCACCGTGCAAGTGGACGCCCCGCGGGCCGTGCGCGTCATCCCCTTGCGCATCGCGTCTTCCCCCCACGAACCTCGCCAGACTAATAACGAAGCCCAGGCCGTCCTTTTTGCCGATGGCTATACCCAAATCCTGCCGTACATAGCGAAATAGCCGTCACGGGCGATGGCCCGCTGATACCGGTACGGATGAAAATTACGAACTGACCGAGTTGCCTGTCCGAGGCCTGCTGGGCGTTTGTTTCCAATGACAACGTGGATATCTTTCTCCCCATGATTGAGCCTATGAGAATCGTTTTCCCATGCACCTCACAAAACAACACGCCCATCCAACCTCATTCGATAGCCGCAGAATTTTGCTGATTCTCTTCACCCTGACCATGCTTTCTCTTGGAATGACGGGATGTAAGAAGGCGGGCCCGACGATATCAGCACAGCCATCAGTGACCGCTCCGCTCCCAACGCCGGATCGTTCGGGTGCGCAGAAGACGACGCCCGTCCCCCCATCAACCACGCCTGCTCTGACATCGACGCCGCAGCCCCTACTGCTTCCCACCTCCAAGCCCCTCCCATCTCCTTCTCCAGCGCCTCTAAGCGTCACTACGCTCTTCGATGATGGACGCGTAGAATTGTTGGAATGCCAGGTTCCCAAGGCGGGCTATCACCAATGGGGCCTGGCCGAGGCATGCTTTGGGCGCCCCGTGCCCCCATGGACGCCCGAAGATAGAAAACGCCTGGGCGAACCCTTCCATTCACCCGAACAACCTTCCGCCTCTATCGATGACGCCCTGCGTCAGTATATCGGCCAGGACAGGTATGAAGCTCGACTGGTCGAGGTCGATCAACTCGATTTCCACTACATGCTCTTCAAAAACGATCAGCCCATTTACAAAATAACGGGGTTCTTTACCACCTACGACATGAATCAATCGTTGCAGAATGTGGGCGGACATATCGTGTGGGAATTCGCGGATAACCGTCATCCCACCATCATCATCGACGGGCAGGACAGAAGGAAAACCCTCGGTGTGGAGGCTCTTTACACACCATATGGGATCGATGACCGGCTGGTCTTCATCCAAAAGAGGAACGGCAAATACGCGTTGGTGTATGATGGCGAACCCATAGGCCCGACTTTCGACGATGTCACCATCGGCTATTGTTGTGAAATCGCGGCCTACACCGTGCAGCGGCGGGGTGGAACCGATTATTGGTTCTGGGCCCGCCGGGGCGACGCGTATGATCTGATGCTGCTGAGAGAAAAATCAGCGTCCAGCCACGACAAAAGTCCATGACGCGTCCACATGTCGCGTAAGCGTATCCATCTTCGGGCGGGGGATTTTCGGCTTTCGCGCCAAAACCCCGTAAAAATACGGGGGACAGGGGAAGAAAAAGCTGCTACAATGGCAGTATGCGTATTTCATTTATCGGAAGCATATTCATCGCATCGATTCTCGTCTCCATGCTGGTCTCTGCGTTCTACGTTTATCCCTTGCGTGATCGGAGAGAAGCGCCCGCCAGCAGGGTTCTGCTCCTGTTGAGCGCGCTGATCTCCTGGATCGGCGTGGTCTTGTGGCTGGCCGCGCTCATCGAGTTTTGGCAGTTGTATCTGGCGACGCCTACAGCGTTCAGCGCCGCAACGCCCGCCTGGGCGCGTCTGATCCTGAGCGTCCTGAAAGCCATTGCCAATCTGCTGCCCGTCCGCCGCTGGGAGTTAGCGATTTTCTACGCCCTTCCATTCCTGATCCCGCCCCTGGCGCTCATCCTGCGTCATCCCGCCCGCGCGGGCGTATGGCTGCATCGGGCCGCGGTGACGCATCTGGCGTTTTTCTGGGGCGTATTGGCTATGACGATGTGGGCGCCCGCATCCTCCCAACGCTTCGCCATCCTGGGCGTGGGCATCGTGGCGCTGTACGGAGCGCTCCTCCTCTGCCAAGTCGTTGGCGCTTTCCGGGCCTGGCCGAGCCGGAATCAGAGAAGTCGATCTCACGCGAAGACGCCAAGGCGCTAAACATTTCATAATCTTCCTCCCCCCTCGTGGCTCTGCCCCTTTGCATGAGCTATTCTCCGGGGCGAATAGGGACATGAACGCCATCCTTTCCCACTTCAAACACCTGGCCGAGACCTATCTTCTGGTTTTGGCCCATCTCGCCTCCCTCATCGCCATTCTGCTCTTCCGCCACCGAACGGGCGACGCGCCGCTCTCGCCCGTGGGATTGCCGGTTTACAGCGCGGGGGTGGCCATCTCCTTGGCGGCGGGCCTGTATTTGTGGCTGCGGCGGTCACAAACGGCCACTGGCCCGGCCCTTTTTGCCATCCTCTGGCCCCCGTTCTCTGCATTCCTCTTCTGGGCCAGCCTGGGCGGACGTTTCGGCCCTTACGATATGCGCGATGGCGAAGCCATGCGCTTCAGCTTCTACACCTTCGCCATCCTCTTTCTCCTGCTGGCCCTCACCTATCGTTCCTGGCTGGTGTGGGGGTTCTCGCTGGCGGCCCAGTTGATCGTGTACCTGGACGTCTATGGCATTCCCAACTATATCCACTATCCCACAGCAGGGCTATTCTCCATACATGGCGACGCGTTGACGCGCAGCCTCACCTTGCATCTCCTGGCGGGACTGGGCATTCTCCTCTTGCGCAAGATGGCGCCGCGGTTTCGTCCGGGGCTTTGGTTGGCTTCGGCGTGGGCGGGCCTGATAGCGGGCTGGTTCTTCCTGATGATATGGGGAGTGATTCCCCGCAACGGCGCGTACGTGGGCTGGATGGAGACGGGCCTCTACGTGCCCGAGGCAGCCTGGGGTCTGTTTCGTCTGCTGGCAGAGCTCCTCGCGGGCGGCGCCCTGCTCTCGGCCGCGGTGCGTTTCGTTGAAGGCTTCTACCGTGCGACAGGCAAAGACCAAATTCCTCCCATTGACTGGAGCCAACCCTCGTGATGCGTCTTCGACACCGAGCCCTTCTGGATCGATTTTTGTGCGGATATGGTCTTCTGCTGACGGTTGGCGTTGGGCTGCTGCTCTACCATGAGATCCGCAACGGCGATTTTTATTGGCGACACACCAATTGGGGCGGGCATCTGGGCAATCTCAATCTGTTTTTGGCCATACTCACAGGGATGGGCATCATGCTTGGGGCATGCACCCACAAACGAGCATTCGCCCGGCTGACGCTCACCGCAGCCGGCGGCCTCCTCGTTTCTGTGATGGTGATGCACCTCTGGTTTCCACCGATGTCGCCCGAATCTGGTTGGGGAGCCGCCTTGCTGGCTCTGGTCATGGTCTGCGTCCTCTTTCTATGGCCTGCACTCCTGCTCCGCAAATAGGACGCGGACGAACGCGGATGAACGCGGATAGTTCAAAAATCTGTGACCACGGCGCGAATGGAAAAAGTTTTGCGCCTGCCCCCTGCAACCTGCCCACCTGCACCCCTACTCCCCAAACTTGAATTCCCACCCAAACCACGATACACTCACCCCATTGGCAATTGGCAATTGACCATTAGCCATTGACCATTCCTCATGCCCGACGCCACCGTTTTCCTGGTCGACGACCACCCCGCTGTGCTGTGGGGCTTGCGCGCGGCGTTGGAGCAAACGCCCGGCATCACCGTGGTGGGCGACGCCTCCTCGGTGGACGCGGCCCTGCCCCAACTACAACGCCTGCAACCGCGAGTGCTGTTGGTGGACTACAAACTCCACGACGCCTCAGGCGCGAGCCTGGCCCAAACCCTGCGCCAGCGCCAACTCCCCATCGCCATCCTCTTCCTCAGCGCCTACGATCATCCCGGCTACATGCACCGGGCCTATCGCAGCGGCGCGTTGGGCTATCTGCTCAAGGAGGAGCCCATGAGTCAGGTGGCGTGGGCGGTGAAGCGCGCGGGCCAGGGCCTGCCCTCCTGGCGGGAGGAGCAACTGGCCCGCATCCGGCAATGGCAAGAGGAAGTGGCGGCCGCGTGGGAATCGCTGACCGGGCGGGAGCAGGACGTGGCGCACATGCTGGCCCGAGGCCTGCGCAATGCCGAGATAGCCGAGGCCCTGGGCGTTTCCGTGCGCACCGTGGAATATCACGTGGCCAACGTGCTGGGCAAGCTGGGGCTGCGCAACCGCGCCGAAGTCGCAGGCTGGATGGCGGGCGTGGCGGATGATGAACCGTTATCCGAATAACGCGCAGCGCCGACAAATCATGAGGCGGCGTGCAGGCGTCACTGATGCACATACCGATGCCCGCTGGGGTCCGTAAACCGCAGCGGATTGTTCAGCGTATACGCGTAGCGGTTGAAGGCCTGGGGCGCGGCAGGATCAGGGCCGGTTGGGGCGATTCATGAATCGCCCGTACGCCTGGGTGAAGCGCCCGAGCAGCGGGTCGTACCAACGGGCGCCGTAGAAATAGAGCCCCAACGCGGCCTCGTGATACTGCCCGGTGAAGCGTTTGGTTGTCAAGGTGCTGAACGGGCCGCCGCGGGCGTCGCCGTAAGGGTGGTAGTAGTTGGTCGAGCTCAACGCGCCGTTCTGGGCTACCAGTACGCTGGTCGAACCCAGATGATCCGACAGCATATAGAATACCCCGTCATCACTGCCATGTCCAGTCCGGCGCAGGGCCAGGGGGCCGGTCGGGCCCTGGTAGTACTGCGTCGCGGCTCCACCCTGCCATTCGTACACGCCCGCAATGTACACCGTCGTCACCCCGTTCACCGTGCCTTTCACCCGGTTGCCGTCCGCATCGTAAAGGAACGTGGCCATCACCGTCGCACCCTGTTTCACCTCCAGCAGCCGATTCTCATCATCGTAGCTCAGGGTGTAGGTCACGCCGGCGATGACCCGCGTGGTCATGTTGCCGTTGCCGTCATAACTGTAGCTGTTGCCCAAAGCCCCGGTCACGGCATGGGGCTTGCCCCCGCCATAGACATAACTCTGGCCATCTTTGGCCGTGATATTGCCGATGGCGTCGTAGCTGTAGGCGTGGCTATATTGCCCCGTCCCCGCCCCATTGGTCGCGGCCGAAGTCAGCCGATTCAGCCAGTCGTAGCCAAAAGTCTGCACCTGACCCCCGTTCAGCGCATCGGTGATGCTGAGCACATTGCCCACGTTGTCATACGCGTAACTCAGCTTCTGGATATCATCATGGGCGGCATTTTTGCCCGCGCGCAGGGTTTGCAGCCGCAGCGTGCCCGCGTCGTAATCGAAATTCCGCCACAGGCCGTTGTTGCCCGTATCCAGCCGCAACTCCGTGGGCTGGCCCAGAGGATTGTAGGTCGCGGCCGAAAGATACTGCACGCCCGCGCCGCTCACCCCGATCAACTGCCCCACGTCGTTGTAGCTGTGGCTCACCACCTCCCCGGCCTGACCATTGTTCCCGCCCGGATAGGTGATGCTCACCTGCTGATCCGCAGCATTGTACGCGTAACTCATGCGGAAGGTCCCACCCCCCGCGCCCGGGAT
>WGCR01000367.1 GCA_015493675.1 Anaerolineae bacterium | reverse complement strand
GTCCCGCCACGCCACCCTTGGACGCAGCATAAGCCGCCTGGCCGATCTGTCCCTCGAACGCGGCGATGGACGCCGTGTTGATGATCACGCCCCGCTCGCCGTCGGACAGGGGCTCGTTGCTCTGCATGGCCGCGGCCGCCAGTCGCATCACATTGAAAGTGCCGATGAGATTGACAGCGATAACTTTTGAGAAAGTCTCCAGAGCCAGAGGCCCGCGCTTGCCCAAAATCCGGCCAGGCGTGGCAATGCCGGCGGTGTTGACTGCAATATGCAAAGCATCAAAGCTCTCCACGGCTGTCGCCACCGCTTTTTGCACATCCGCCTCATCGGTGACGCTGCCCTGCACGAAAACGCAACGCTCTGCGCCCAGCTCCTCCATCAACAACTGCCCTCGCTCGCCATTCAGATCAAAAACGACCACATAAGCGCCTTTCTGATGAAGCATCCGGGCCGTGGCTTCCCCCAAACCGGAAGCGCCGCCCGCAATCAATGCTGTTTTGCCTGTAATTTCCATGATTTTTGCTCCTTTGCAAAGAGGAAAAAGGGGGTCGGTGGCATGACCGTGTGATTTACATCGTCACGCTCAACTCATACTATCGCTGATGATGGTGCGGGCGTCCTCCATGAGAACCTGTTTCTCCTCATCGGGGATGCCCGAAATCTCGAAATAACGGTCCAGCAGTTCGATAGGCGTCATGCTTTCCACGCTGATGGCTCCCAACCGGCTGCGCACGCCCCAATCGATTTCCTTGATAATGCCCGCCACCGTAAACGCCTCCGCCAGCGCCGCCTTGATCTTGCGATCATTGATCAACGCATCCTGCTCGGCGCGCAGCCGTAATCGCAATCGCACGATGGCCTCCCGGATGATTCCTTCCTCTTCCCGCCGCCGAATCAGTTTCAGCAGGGCGTCCATGGGGTCCTCATGCTTGCGGCAGTCGCAATCCAGCGTCACAAAACCGCGGGCCTGGCGATGATAATGCGGAATAAATTCGTAACGGGCATGGCCGCGGCTCACTTCCACCATCACCCAGCCCTTGGGCTCTTTTTCTTCGCCAAAATCGATGCGGGAAAGGCTGCCGCTGTACACCACCGGCGGCTGCGCGTCCTTGTTCAAATCCTGATGCTTATGGATATGTCCCAGCGCCACATAATCCCAGGCGTCATCCACCAGCACCGAACGCGAAACCTTCACATCCCGCCCCACCATGATGTTATGCTCCGATCCAGCCTGAGCTTCGTCCACCGAAAAATGGCCCACCAGCACGGCTGGCATATCGGGCCGCTGCCGCACCTCATTGGCAAAATCTCTGATTACTGCATCCAGCTTAGCGGTGACGATGCGGTCCAGCTTCTCCAGGCTTACCGCCCGATATTCCTCCTGGCTGGTCAACTCGGAGATATACGGATAGGGGACGGGAGCAATCTGAACAGGAGCGCCGCGTCGAGTCTCAATGAGCGTGACGCCGCTGGCGTGATCCAGCACATGGATGTGAGGGACGCGTAGCGTATCGAAAATCTCGATGGTCGAGGCCCGATTGGGCGCTGCGGGTAGATCATGATTGCCCGGAACCAGCACCACCGGTATCCCTTGATCCGCTATCTGCTTGATGCGCCAGGCGAATTCGCGGCGGTAGGTGGAATTGGGATTACGCGTCTTGTAGGCGTCTCCGGCAAAAATCACCAGGTCCACCTGTTGCTCGATGGCATAAGCCGCCACATCGGAAAGCCGGCGCAGATAATCCATCACGCGGCTATTGATGCCGGTGGCTGCATCCACCCGGCCATAGCGCTCCATCCCCACATGGGCGTCGGCAAAATGCAGGATGCGAATGGGATCAGTCATGGGCTAATCTTATCACAGGTCATGGGCTTTCTTGCACCAGGCCCGCGTAGGGGTTGCGAGAGCCCCGATAGCGAGGCCAGTCAGGCAAGAAATAGTTGATCGCATACGCAGGCGGCGGGGGCCACAACAGGTACACATCGCTCCACCAGTGCCACGATTCGTAGTTGCTGTCATCGAAGCCCAGATCCACATGCTTGCCGCTCAGACCGCTGCCCGTATCGCCAGCGATGGCAAAACCATAGCCGGGCACATACAACTTCTGGCTCATGTTGATCACCGAGGGATCAACACCGACCACGCCCTTGCCCGCCTTGAATCCCAGGCGCGTATGCCCGTACCAGGGCAGCGAGGGATCTGTGCCCGAACGGCTGGGGCTATAGGAGGTGGTGTAAGCTCGCAGCTTGCGCCAATAGGTGATGGGCCCGTCGGGCGTCATGGCCGTATGCGGAGTGATCTTGCGGCCATAAAGCAGCACCTTGCGCTGGGGGCTCACCGCTTCCCACTCATCCTCCAGCTCGCGGGCCACTTCTTCGCCGTTTTCATAGCGCACCCGGTAGCGGCGAAGCAGCACGCCCGGGCGTCCTTCGCTGCCCACCCGACGCGTGTCGATAGGCAACTCGTCATCAGGCTCCCAGACGGTCTCGAAAGGCAATAGCTCCTCCTCATACGCCACGCTTTCCACCACGCGGGTGACCTGAATGATATCGTTGGGATGCAGTTCAGCGTCCAGAGGGGGATGCACCACATCTTCGCCCAGCAGTAAAATGCCCGCAGCCCGCAGCGCATCTCCTACTGTTTTTTGGCGAGTGCGGGTCTCGATGGTTTGGCCATCGGCAATGATGGTGATGGGCGTGGCCCGGCGCAGCAGCACCCGCATCCCCGGCTGAATGGTCGCGTCCAGCCCCGGCAGCACACTGTCCCCCTGGTGTACGGGAATATCATTTTCGGCCAGCGCCCGGGCGACGCTTTCAGCCCGGGTCCAGATGGTGCGGGTCACGCCGCCTTCCTCGATAACCTGCACAGGCGCAGCTCGCAGGATGCTCAGGGCCAGCGGTTCCGGGACCTGTTCCCAGACCGGGGCGGTGCGACGGTTCGCGGGCGGCAACCACCGGGCGGGCGGCAACCTGTCTTCAGGCATCACCTGTCTGTCACCCAGTAGGATTTCATCCGCGGGGGAAAGTGAAAGCATGGCGTCATCCAGCAAATCCGCAACGGTCTCCGCCTGTGTCCACACCACCTGAGATCGTCCGTCGGCCAGCACTTGCACCGGGCGGGCTCTTTGCACCGCCACACGGGCGTCCGCACCCCAATGGCCCGCTATCATCAATTTGTCATCCGGGCGTAATTCGTAGCCCAGACTGCGCAGCAACGCCGCAGGCGACGAGGCGTGAGTCGTCACGACGGCGCTTTGACCATCGATAGCGATGGTGACGGGAAATGCTGTCGTTTGCCAGCGCCACAGGCCCGCCAGCGCCGCCAGCAAAAAGACTGCGCCCGCAGCCAACACCCAAAGCTGACGCCGAACCGGGCGGGCGGTGGCAGAGACGGAGGGGGGTGAAATAGCGGGGGCGGATTGCATGATGATTGGC
>WGCR01000366.1 GCA_015493675.1 Anaerolineae bacterium | reverse complement strand
GCCCGATTGAACGCCTATCTGGCTGAAGAAGTGCCGCGCCTAATCGAGCAGCAAGGAGAAACATCGCAGACTGAAAACAGGCGGGGGGTGCGCACCCGCAAGGGATCCAGCCCGCGGGCCTGGGAACTGTGACAGGCCGCGCCCATCGCGATCTCCTCAAGCTGTCGGGCCTGACGATGGCATCCTTCCGGTGAAGTGAGCCGTGGTGCGACTGTCTGCCAACGGCGGAGGTGGCGAGAGTGGGTTAAGACGCCACCATGGCGATAACGCTGTCACCGGGATGAAATTCGTAGGGGTCGGTTACGGTTACGATGACCAATTCGTCATTGCGGATGGCGAATAGCGGGATCATCTTTTCCCGAAAATCAGATCCCAGCGACCCAAGCACAGCCGGATCTGCCATGTCGATAACGCGTAACTCCCAGCCCTTCTCCAGACATTCACTCAAATGACGATAAGTCATATCGGGGCCGAATAACAACCTGCCCACCAGATAATCGGGCAAGGTGTCATTTCGCAAGCCATCGATAGACAGAGGCGGCAATTGAAAAACATGGGCGCGGCCAAAGATGTCCGCCATATGCAGACATGCCAGAGAGTTGACCTCATCGTTGGACGTCAAAGCCAACAAGTTTCCCACTCCGCCCAGGTCCAGCCCCTCGACGAATTCTTCATAGAGGACATTGCCGCAATAGGCCCGCAGATCGTCTTTCTCCGCCATGCGGCAATTGTGGATATTGGTGTCCACCAGGATGACTTTGTAGCCTGCCTCCTGTAATATCCTTGCCAGGAGTCGAGCGCCTTGATGTGCGCCAACCAGCATCAATCCTTGAGGATTCATCTCAGCCAGGCCCAGACGTCGGGCCAGCGGTCCTGCTGTGAGCCCATACACTACCACCGTGCCGATGATCACCAAAAAGGTGAGAGAGACCAGTTTGTCAGCACCGGGGAAGCCCACATGGGCCAGCTCGATGGCAAAGAGCGACGCCACTGACGCTGCTACGATGCCCCGGGGAGCCATCCATGCCAGGAATGCCTTTTCGGACAAACGCAGGGGGGAGCCCAATGTGGAGAAAAACACCGTGATAGGACGGGCGATGAAGATGATGATAGCCAGAAAGACAAGTGCGGGCCATCCCAGGCCCAGAATATCGCCCAACTGCAGGCGGGCTGCCAACAAGACAAAAATGCTCGACGTCAGCAGGACGCCCAGGTCTTCTTTGAATTCGATGATGTGCTTGATGGACACCGCATTCTGATTGGCCAGCACCATGCCCATGACCGTAGCAGCCAACAAGCCCGATTCTGACGCCAGGGCGTTGGAGGCGGCAAAAACAGCGATCACGGTCATCAGCGTGAATGCGTTTTGGAGATGATCGGGAATCAGATAGCGCTTGAGCAGATAAGCCAACCCCCGGGCGCCAGCCCACCCCAGCGCCACGCCGATGATGACAATTTGCAACAGATTGATAACGGCCTCGCCCGTAGCCTCCCGCAGATTGGTTTGCAGCACGGTGTCGAAGACCAGCAAAGCCAGAGTGGCTCCGACCGGATCGATGAGAATGCCCTCCCAGCGCAAAATCGATCCCACCTGCCCCTCGGGCCGGACATCCCGCAGAAGCGGCAGAATGACAGTGGGCCCGCTGACGGTCAGAATCGCGCCCAAAACCAGGGCGAGCTGGATATCCAACCCCATGACGAAAAAAGCAGCCGCCGCGATTACGCCCCAGGTAATCAGCACGCCGATGGAAATCAGATTCCGGACGACATGTTTGATTCCGGGCAGATCTTTATAACGAAGCCCCAAGCCGCCTTCGAAGAGAATGATGCCCACCGAAAGAGAAACCAGGGGAAACAGTGTGTCCCCAAACAAGGCGTCCGGGTCGATCAGCCCGAAGATGGGGCCGATGAGCAGGCCGAAAATCAACAGCAGCAGGATGGAGGGCAGGCGTAGCCGCCATGCCAGCCATTGGGCCAGGATGCCGGCAAAGACAATAACAGCGAGTCCGAGGATGAGATCAACAGTCAAGGCGAGTCCTTTGTGAGAAGCAGACGAGCGGGGGCGTTGAATGAAAGAGCGGATCATATCCGCTCACTGTACGTCGCCATTCTATCATCATATTGGCGGAATGAGTAGAGCGATTTTCATGGGCGGATATTCGGGATGGAGAACAAGGCGCTGCATCGAAAAATCGAGCGCTATGCTTCGGGCAAAAACGCGGCGAAAACCTCATTGCCAATGAGCAGCGCCCGGGGCGTCAGCCGCACCCGCTCGGGCGTCATCTCGATGAGCTCCGCCGCCAGGAGCGAGCTGAGTTGGTGAGGGTAGACATCGGCCACATCCGCGCCAAAGCGTCGGCGGAAAACCGCCCGCTCTACGCCCACACTCGTTAACCTCAACCCCAGCATCATCGTTTCCCCCATCTCCAGGTTGCGGGAAATGGGCTCCTCCATGCTCCAATAGGGCTCGCCCGCCTCCACGCAGCGGATGTATGCCCCCACATCCCGCACCACAGCCCGGCGCACGCCCCCAAACCAGCCGTGCGCGCCCGGTCCGAAGCCCAGGTAAGGTTCGTTGCGCCAGTAAACCACATTGTGTCGCGAAGCGAAGCGGGGCAGCAGGTCATCCCCCAGCGGCCCCCGGGCCCAATTGGATATCTCGTACTGATGGAAGCCCGCCCGGCCCAGCAACTCCTGCGCCGCCTCGTACAAATCCGCAGCCAGATCAGGATCAGGCGCAGAAACCTGGCCGCGGGCCACCCACGCGGCCAGCGCCGTGTCCGGCTCCACCGTCAGGCTGTAAAGTGAAAGATGTTCGGTGTTCAGCTCGATAGCTGTTTGCAGGGTCTTGCGCCAGACATCGGGCGATTGCTCCGGCAGACCGAACATGAAATCCAGATTGATGTTCTCGAAGCCGACGCGGCGGGCGAGTGCGAACGCGGCTCGGGCCTCATCCGCTGTGTGAATGCGGCCCAAAAAGCGCAATTCCTCATCATCGAAAGATTGCACGCCCATGCTCAGGCGATTCACCCCCAGCATCCGCAACGTCTCGAACCGGCTGGCGTCCACCGCGCCCGGATTGGCCTCGCTGGTGATCTCCGCCTCGGGAAGAACATCGAATCCCCCGTGCAGCGCCTCGAAAATCATGTGCAGGTGCCCCGGCTCTAGCACCGTGGGCGTGCCCCCGCCCAGGAAAATGGTGCGCACCGCGGGATTGCCCAGCGCGTCGCCCGTCCGCCAGATGTCTTCCACCAACGCCTGCACGAAGGCGTCATATTGCCCCTCCCGCCCGGCGTAGGTGTTAAAATCGCAATAGGGGCATTTACGCTGGCAAAAGGGGATGTGAATGTAGATGGCGAGAGGCGGCATTTTCTTTTCTTGCGACAAATGCTATACTTGAAGGCAGGCACGACCTCTGAGGAGCGTAAAATGGCCGTTAAACCCTTTCTTACTTCTGAATCCTGGCTGATTCGTCAGTTAGCAAACCTGCAACTTCGTCATCCCGACATGGTCAATCCTGTTTTGGAACGCATTCTGGATGAAGATGAAGCTTTGCGCTGGGCGCTGGTTGTCAACGCTTACCTGGATAAACAAATCAACTTGGGTAAAGCTGCGGAATTACTTGACATGTCGGAGATTGATCTACGAAGGAAATTTGCGGCGATGGGCGTTCCTATTCGCCACGGGCCAGCGGACGCCGCAGAAGCCCAGGCGGAAGTGGATGCGATTCGCTCCTGGTTTGGTGAAAACGATCGGTGAACGATACAGCCATTATTCTGCTTGATAATACCGTTTTATCCAATTTCGCCAGCATTCAGCGACCTGATCTGGTGTTGTTGGCTTTGGGGGACTCGGCGGCAACCGTTGAGGAAGTTCTCGATGATCTCGAGGTAGGCGTCAATAATAAAGCCATCCCACCGGTCAATTGGTCATGGCTGACGACTGTCGCAATGACAGAAAACGAGCGAGCTGTGTATCAGGATTTATTGAGAAAGATCAACAAGGGAGAAGCCGCTTGCCTGGCTGTGGCAGCGGCCAGAGGAGGACGTGTCATGACGGATGATCGCGACGCCCGAAAAATCGCTGTTGAACTCCAAATCCCCATATCGGGTACGATTGGTATATTGATTAGGCTTGTCGATTTGGGGCGCCTTACGATTTTGGACGCTGATGAATTCTTGTCAGAAATGATCGAAAGGGGCTATTTTTCGCCCATTCGCAGCCTGACGGAAATCCTGTAATCCAATCACGCCGGGTTTTCAAAGCGAAAGCCGTGCCCGCGTACGGTGACAATGTACTGATGCTCGGGGTCCACCTCGGCCAGACGCTCGCGCAGACGGCGCACCAATGCGTCGATGGCCTGTTCGGAGACGCCCTCACCGCGGGCTTCAGGCCAGACGACATGCACGATTTCATCACGGGTGACGACGGCGCCCCCGGCCTGCACCAGGGCATGCAGCAGCCGATATTGCGCCACCGACAGGGGCGGTTCCAGCACGTTGCCCGAGACAAACACCGTGCGGCGGGTGTTATCGAGATGCAAACCCCGCCGGGTCTCAGGCTGCGGAACGGATATCGGTTCATCCATGCTCAGGGGTGCGGTGGCGCCGGCATCCACAAAGGTGAGACGAAAACGCAATGCCACCTGGATCTCATCGCCATCGATAAGACGACGCGGCTCCGTGACAGGCTTGCCGTTGACAAACGTGCCATTCTTGCTGTCATCATCGATGATAAAATACTCGTCATCCCGGCGATCGATGCAGGCGTGGCGGCGCGAGACAACGCGATCGGGCAGGATGATGTCACAATCGGGACCGCGACCAATGGTCAGACGGTCTTTATCCAGGGGCCAACGCTGGTTGTCTTCCTGGAGAATGAGCATAGCGACTTCGGGTTGAGGCATAATCGATCCCAAAAAATCAATGGTTTTCTGACGAGAGAGGAGAATCGTTGCAAAAGTCAGGCGGTAGGCAAAGCAAAACTGATAGCAAGCGCCAGAAAAAGCAGCACCATGGCGGCGATGAACAGCGCTTTGTGTTGCCAAAAAGCGTCCAGCCAGGGCGTTTCGCGGGCGATGTACACGCTGCCCGGCGCCACCACATCATGGGTGGCGAACAACAGTTCACTGAAGTCCTCCACCGAAGGTGGCCGATCGTCAGGGTGCATGGCCATGGCGGCAAGGATGGCCCGCTCCAAAGCGGAGGAGACGCCGGGGTTGATGGTGCGCGGAAGGGCGAGGCTGCCCGGTTGTAAAAAGCGCTGCCGGGCATCGACCGGGGGCTGCAAAGTAACCAGATGGTAACAGGTTGCGCCCAATGAGTAAAGATCGCTGCGGGCGTCGGTGTGGCCCGTATCGCCGCCATATTGCTCCAGCGGCGTGTATTGCACCGTGCCCCGGCCCTGCACCACGGTCACAGTGCGGCTATCGTCGGTGGTCAGCAGCTTCACCAGCCCGAAATCCACCAATTTGATGTGCCCGCTGGGGGTCAGCTTGATGTTGGAGGGTTTGATATCGCGATGGAGAACGGGAGGCGTGCGGCTGTGCAAATAACTGAGCGCGTCGCAGAGCTGCCCGATCCAGTCCAGCAGCTCGTCTTCGGGCAGGAATTCGCCTTTGCGCCGGGCCTCGTTGATGATCTCCCGCAAATCCAGGCCCTCGACAAAATCCATAACCAGATATTCCCGCCCTTCATCGGAAAAATAATCGCTGACCTTGGGCAGATTGGGATGATCCAGCCGGGCGAGGATGCTGGCTTCCTGGAAGAATTGCTCCCGATAGGCCTCGATTTCATCCTCGTAGGCCATCCCCACCGGCAGCACCTCTTTGATGGCGCACATGCGCCCGCCGAGACGCAGGTCCTCGGCCTTGTAGACTGCGCCCATACCGCCCTGGCCTATGAGTTCCAGAATTTTATAGCGTTCGCGCAGGATGATGTCGGGGGTGAGAAGATCCATGGGTCAGGATGAGTGCTCCAGTAATGCCGGGATGCGATCGGTGACAAAGGGAGCCAGGCCGCCCACGAAGGTGACAAGCAGGGCGCCGGCGGGACCGATGGCGTTTTGCAGGATGTTGCTGCCGGGCAGCCATCCCAGCGCGTAGAGGATGTAGAGAGTCTGAGCGCCGATGATGGAGATGAGGACGTTGCGGGCGACTTGTTCCCGGGAAAGCTCAGCGCCTCCGCCCAGCAGATAATGCAGCGTAATGGCCAGCAGGTTGGCGATCAGTGCGATGGCGAAAGCGCCCAGGTTCACCCGATTGCCGTGATTGCCGCTGGCGGGATTGGGCGTGGGGCTGGGGG
>WGCR01000365.1 GCA_015493675.1 Anaerolineae bacterium | reverse complement strand
GTCCCGCCCCCACCAGCACGCCTACTCCCCGGCTGCAACAAAACCAGGCTCAGACCCTGGTGCAACTCGCCCGTGAAATCGGCGAACAGGAGCCCTGCCGCGCCGCAGACCTGTTGCACCAGGCCCTGGACACAGAAGACTCGCCCGCTATCGAAGACATGCGGCAGACAATGCTGGCCCGCTGTGAAAAGCTCAGCCCTACGCCCCCCATCCAGTTGAACTCGCCGCTGCCCACGCCTCCGGCCCAACGCATCGCCTACACCCGCTATGACATCGCCTCGGGCGTTTATAGTATCCAGACCTGGAATCTTGGCAACCACCTGCCCGGCCCCAAGCTGATGGATTGGGCCATGCAGCCTGCATTCGGGCCCCAGGAAAACATCATCTTCCGATCTGTGGCCCCTGATAGTCCCGGCATCTATCTCCGCCCGCCCGACGACGTCCCGCGGCGCATCACCAAAGGGCCGGACGACCGTTGGCCGCGTTGGGGGCCCGGCGGTCAACAGATCATCTTCACCTCCGCCCGGCGCAGTCCCGACGGCAGCCCCCACCTCTACCTGGCCGACATCACCACCCGCGCCGTCGAAGACCTGGGGCCAGGCCAACACGCCGATTGGTCCCGCACAGGACAGATCATCTTCAGCGACTGTGACGCCGGCGGCCAGCATTGCGGCCTCTGGCAACTGGACCCCACCACCCTGCAACGCACCCAGATCACCGACGTCCCCGACGACAGCAATCCCGTGTGGTCGCCCGATGGCCGCTACGTAGCCTTCATGTCCAGCAGCCGCGGCCAGAGCTGGGATATCTTCATTCTCGACATCCAGACCGGCTTCATCATCCCCACCGCCACGCATCCCGCCGAAGATGGCCTGCCCGCGTGGTCGCCCGATGGCAGAACCATCGCCTTCCTCTCCAATCGCGACGGCGACTGGGCCATCTACGCCTGGCAATTGAACGATCTCACCACCACCCGCCTCTTCCCCGTCGGGCCTGAACTTCCCAACTGGCAGCAAGCGGGCCTCGATTGGGGCTCCTGATCGAATGCCGTCGGCCTATTTATCGGCGAGGCTGCATGATCGATCTTCTTTATCGCCCCAAGCTTGACGCTGCCCGTCCCTTGCGCTATACTAGGCGCAACTCCTCGGGGAGTAGCGCAGCTCGGTAGCGCGCTTGGTTTGGGTCCAAGAAGTCGTCGGTTCAAATCCGGCCTCCCCGACACAATTTGCGGGCATGGTGTAGCGGTAACACTAGAGCCTTCCAAGCTCTCGTCACGGGTTCGAATCCCGTTGCCCGCTCTCATCGACTGTGAGGTGATGGTCATTTTATCAACGAGTGACTATCACCTTGCTTTTTCGGGGCCCTAGCTCAAGTGGTTAGAGCAGCGGTCTCATAAACCGCCGGTTTCCGGTTCGAGCCCGGGGGGCCCCACCAACCATCCAACGCTGTTCCTCCTGCAGGACGGCGTTTTTCTATTGACGAGATCGACCTCCGGGAGGTTGGCGCGAGGTTGGGCACAGAAGCCGATGCCTTGATATGGCCACCCGCGGGCAATCGCTTTCGATGTGCTCCCCCACCTCCCGGAGGTCGGGAGTCCCTCTGAACTCCTGTTAAGCCAGGCCGATCAAAGGCAGCCGTCCCTCGATTTTCTTACGCCCGGGCGAAAATCAGTTCCGCTTCACCCCTGGCGGGCAGGCGAGAGAGCTCGCCCGCGGCGCTGCGCAGAGTCAGATAAAACGCTCCCACGCTTTCGCGACTCAAATCCATCCCGATCTGCGCCAGAGGAATGGCAAATTCAGCCAATCGCTCTCCCAAAGCCGAAGGGATCGGCCCCAGGTTCACCTGAGAGCCATTTTCCAGACGGAAGAGAAACGCCGTGCCTTGCTTTTGTCCCAATTGCACCTGATACGTCCCGCCTGTTGTGGCCAAATGCAGCGTCAGGGCGAATTGGGCCACCGGCGCCGCCAGTTCCACGCGGATATAGAGATTGTCCCTGTCATTGCCATAACGCAGGGCCTGGATGACGCCGCCCGCCCGCTGCATGGCTCCCACCGACGCATCCGGGCGAATGACTTCGGCCTCGCCCCAATGGATGCCTGGATCCGGAGCCGCCACCAGCCGCGGCGTGATGAAATGTCGGGGAGCGGGCGGTTGGCCCGGCATGCCGGTGATGGGACGGGCCAGAATCTCGGGCGGAACCCTGTCCATCGCCCGGTAGGCCGCGATCAAATAATCCCGAAAAAGAGCGTCGAACAGCGCATCCTGATCACTGCTGTTACGATGGGAATACCACCAGAACCAGTCAGAGCCCTCGGCTGCGAAAAGATAGTTTTGCACATCCCGCAGGCGTTCGGGCGCAGGATGCGTCTCATTGCGCCACAGATCATACGATTCGCGCAGATCGCGCAGATGCGACCAGGCGGCGAGATGTTCCGGATCGCCCATCCAGGTGGTGAAATCCCCCATAATCCAACTGCCGGAAGCCAGATGCTGAATCTCATCGGTGGGCGGATGTTGAGACAAGTGCTCGTCGGGCGTGACAGGCGCAAGATCGGGATGTTGGGTTAAACGGCGGTAGAGCTCACTCAAAAAAACATCGCCATTGTGTTCATAGTATTCCCAGGCGTTTTCACCGTCGAGAATGACCGTTATCAATGCATCATCGCGGTGACCAAACGAGCGGGCAATACGCTCCAACCGCACGATCATATCCTCGGCAGCCTGCGCCCCCGGCAGATGCTGGTAAACAAAGCCGATGCGATCAGACAGATCGTGGTCGCGGAAGATGATAGCCAGATCGCCCTTGTCGGATTGCAGACGCCAGGGATGGTAAAGCAGATCGCCACGTTTCACCAGGCCGCTCTCATCCCGCTCGAAATAGACATCCAAACTTTCGCCGAGGATGGCCTCATCCGCAGCCAGCCACTGCAAGCCGGCGTCGGCCGCCAGAGGGAGGATTTCCGGCGAAACAGCTCCCTCGCTGGGCCACAGACCCGCGGGCGCCCGGCCAATGACTTCACCATGCTTTTTGACAGCCCAGCGTAGCTGCGCCAGGGCGTCCTCCCCGGCCTGAAAAGGCGGATCGGGGATAGCTAAACCGGGGCTGGGGCGTTGGGCGATGCGGCTATCCACCAATAGCGGCAAAATAGGATGGAAGAAAGGCACAGTGATGAGTTCAAGCTGACCGGCCTGGGAAAGCTGCCGGTACAAAGGCATCACCCGCCCCATGATATCCAGGTGAATCTGGATCAGCTTCCGGGCCTCGTCGATGGTGAATTGCGCGCCCTTTTGCACCAGCCCGGCCAAAAATGGATCGCTCTCCAGCAGATTTGGATCGGTCCAGGCCAGATTGAACCACACCAACAGGTCCCGATACGTCTGGGTGGAGAAGTAGTCAGCATTCATCTGGGCCAGATGCCGCCGGTTGAGAATGGCCTCGTAGGGAGGATAGCGGCGGATGATGTTGTCCCAACTGATGCTGAAGCACATGTTCAGCATGTATTGCTTGTCATCGGGGCTGAAGTAATCCTGCCCAGCCAGTTGCATCAGCCGATCCGTCAATTTGCCGCTGGCATAATCCTCAAGCTGCTCCACCAGCGAGGGCGTCAGCGTGAAGGTGACGCGCACATCAGGATAGCGGGCCAACACCTGGGCCATGTGCAGATAATCCTTGACCGCGTGCAGCCGCACCCAGGGCAGGATGGCGACATCACTGCCGGGTTGTCGATAAAGGGGCTGGTGCATATGCCAAATGATGGCGACATTCATGATAGCGTCTTACGAAAAAACGGATGATGAGGGAACTCCCCGATCATCCGTTGATATGGCAGTAAATGAAAAGCGACTACTGCTGGTCGCCCTCTTCTCTTTTTTCCGGGCGCAGATGGGGAAAAAGAAGGACCTCGCGGATATTTTCCTGGTCTGTCAGAATCATGGCAAAGCGGTCGATGCCCATGCCAAATCCGCCGGCCGGGGGCATGCCGTAGCTGAGGGCGTTGATGTAGTCCATATCCACGGGCGTGGCTTCTTTATCGCCCGATTCCAGCGCCCGGCCCTGATCCAGAAAACGCTCCAGTTGATCCAGGGGATCGTTGAGCTCGGTAAAGGCGTTGCACAGCTCCATGCCGCCCACAAAGCCCTCGAAGCGCTCCACCACATCCTTCGTTCCGGGCTTGCGCTTGGCCAGAGGCGACACATCGACGGGATAATCGATGAGGAAGGTGGGCTGGATGAGATTGGGCTCGACGAACAGGCTCAGCAGCTTATCGATGAGCTTGCCGCGGCTGGCGTCCGCGGGCGCATCCACGCCCTTTTCTCGCATGATAGCCCGCAGGCTGTCCGCGTCGGGATATTGATCGTAATCGATGCCCGAGGCGTCGAGGATGGCCTGCCGCAGGGGGATGCGGGGCCAGGGCGGCGTGAAGTCGATTTCATGCCCCTGCCAGACGACCTTGAGATCGCCCTTCACCTGCTGGACGACATAAGCCACCATTTCCTCGGTGCGGGCCATGACGCCGTTGTAGTCGGTGTAGGCTTCGTAGAACTCAAGCTGTGTGAATTCAGGATTATGCTTGTGGCTGATGCCCTCGTTGCGGAAATCCCGCCCGATCTCATACACCCTGTCATAGCCGCCCACCAGCAGCCGCTTGAGATACAGCTCGAAACTGATGCGCAGGTAGAGGTCCTGATGCAGATAATTGTGATGGGTGATGAAAGGCTCGGCCGCGGCCCCGCCGTAAAGCGGTTGCAAAATAGGCGTTTCCACCTCCAGAAAACCCTCGCCATCCAGATAGTCGCGGATGGCGCGCACCATTTGGGCCCGTACGCGGAAGCGTTCCCGCACTTCGGGATTGGCCAGCAGATCGAGATAACGCTGACGCTGGCGCACCTCGGGATCCTTGAGGCCGTGCCATTTGTCGGGCATGGGTTTCAGCGCCTTGGCTAGCAGCGTCACATCCTCCGCCAGCAGGGTGATCTCCCCCGTGCGAGAGACGGTCATCACGCCTTTGACGCTGATGATATCGCCCAGGTCCAGCAATTTCTTGAAAAACTGATTATATTTCTCCGCTTCCAGCAGATCGCGACGCACCATAATTTGAATTTTGCCGGAGCCGTCTTCGATGTGTCCAAAGGAGAGCTTGCCCATCACGCGGCGGGAGATCATGCGCCCGGCCAGAGTCAGGCGGTCTTCCTCGCCCAGTTCGCCATTTTCGTAGGCGGCCAGGGCTTGGGCGATGCTGTGCGTGCGATGCACTCGCGGCGGATAGGGATTGACGCCGGATTCCTGCAAACGGGCCAGTTTTTCACGACGGGCTTTTTCCTGATCCAGCAGGTCTTGCTCGGTGGGAGGCGTGGATGTGGTTGGAGGCATAATAGAATGTCCGAAAAAATGACGATTAAGCGATGTTGATAATCTCGAAGCTGATCTCGCCGCCGGGCGTGGTCACCGTAATCACCTCGCCCACCTTTTTGCCCATGAGGGCGCTGCCGATGGGGGATTCATTGGAAATCTTGCCATCGCTTGGCGAGGCTTCCGGAGAGCCGACGATGGTATAGACTTCTTCGTCGCCGAATTCCTTATCGACGATGGTAACGGTGCAGCCAAGTTGAACCGTTTCGGTGGGGCCATCGCCTTTTTCGATGATGACAGCATGTTTGAGGCGGTGCTCAAGTTCCATAATCCGGCCTTCGTTCATGCCCGCCTGATATTTGGCCTCGTCGTAGCCGGCGTTCTCTGAAAGATCGCCTTCCTTGCGCGCGGCCTCGGTCTGCTTGGCTATCTCGGGACGACGGACATTGATGCGCCAGTCCAGTTCCTCTTTCAGTTTTTGCAAACCTTCGGGGGTGAGATAAACGGCATTTTCGTTTTCATTGGTTGTCATGGCATAACTCCATAGTCATATCTCCGCATGGAGAAAGATCATCCCGCCAGATATCTGTACGGACCGCTGCCTGCCCGACAAAAAAAGAACTGAGGCTGAGCCCAGTTCCTTGAGACAGGTAGCGGCAACTTGTATTATAGTTGAATATCAGCATTTAGGGCAAAATCTGATGGGCAAAAGCCACCTTCGGGAGACGAGACATCCCCATCTCCCGAAGATACGCCTGCTATTCCTGCAGCAAGGCCCGGACTTTGTCCAACAGCGTATACTTGTATTTGGCGCCTTGCAGCCATTGCTTGCCGGGCGAAGCCACTGCATCCACTTCGCTGCGGCCAATGACGTCAGTATCTACATTCAGACCATAAGTCTTGACCAGTTGAGCGACAATCGCCGCGGCGGTGTTCAATTGGGCGTCGGGCGGGGGGGTGTTGGTGAAGTTGCCCGCCAGCGCCACGGCGACGCCCTCTTCGTTGATTTGCGTTTTGCTGGTTTGAGCCACTTGGGTTTCCAGCGCTTCGGTCCAAAATCCATCTCCATCGCCCTGCACCAGGAAGTGATAGGGCAGGCCCGGCAGATCGCGGCGGCTGATGATCGCCCGGGCCAGGGCTACCGGATCGGTCTCGGGCGAGGTCACTGTGTGGTGCAGCACCACGCGCTTGATTATGGAGAGCGAGCGCGTGGGCCAGGTTTTGGTGGGATGATGGGGCATATCCTCGCGCAGATCCTGCACACCCTCGGGCGGGACGAACGCATTTGCTGGCAGATCGCTTTGCAGACGCTGCGCACGGGTCAGCAGATCATCCACCTGGGTGAGCAAACCGGAAGAGCTCTGGGCTGTCCGTTTCTGCTCGGGGAATGCCGCCTGAACGGCCTGCACCTGCTGGCTGGCGTCATCGATTACCCCCACGCGCGGCTGCAAATTATCAAGCTGCTGGCTGACATGCCCGGCCCGCACCAGCATCGCCTCGATTTTATCGAGATCGATGTCGGGGTTGGATTGCAATTGGTGCAGTGTGGCGGTGATCTGATCCACCCGGGGGCGCAGATTGCGGGAGAGCATCACAGCCTCTGCGCCCTGGGCGGCGGGCGCGGTCAGAGGCGTCAGCAACCGCTCTACAGCATCCGCCTGACCAGGCAAAGCGACGATGACTTCCTTCTCGTGGCCCAGGGCGTCCACCAGCGCCTGGGTGCGCTCGTAGATATCGCCATCAGGCGGCTCAGGAGGCGGATCGGGCGGCGGCGTGGGGCCGGGAATATCGTTCAGGGCTTCGATGCGATTCATCAACAGGATGGCGTTGCCCTGGTTGTCCTCTCCCAGATGTCGAAAAGTCTGCCATTTCGATGTGTGTCCCACCTCGAACAGGCAGGCTCCCATCACATAGGCGTCCTTCAACATCTCATTGTTGTACCAAAGCAGCGATTGCCAGTACGCGTCCTCGGTCAGGGGCTGGATCTCATTCAGCCAGCCCTTATCCGGATTTTCGGGATGGCCGTAGGCCATGGTCAGCCCCGCCTCCGAGATAATCACCTTGAACTTGTTGCCGTAGCGCTGGGCGATACCGTCCATGCAGGTGCGATAATACAGCGCCGATGTCGCCACGCCCGGCCCCGGCTTCAGGGCCGGCCAACCATATTCATGGAAGCCCAAATAAGTGAAACTCTCCAGCGTGCGCGGAAACCAGTCGAGATAATGTTCGGGCCGGGTGAAATTGCCCGCGGCGAAATTGAATGCCACCGCGACCAGCCCATCCTGCTCCAGACGCTCCCGGAATGCCGCCTGAAACCGATCATAGGCGTCGGCCCGACGGCGGAATAGATCATCCACTTCGTAATCGGGAAAAGAAGCAGGCCCGCGCAGCGCCTCATTCAGGCTCATCCAGGCATCGATGAGCAAGCGGCCGTTGGCGCCGATCTCTTTGGCCAGTTGGAAATCATAGTTGATGATTTCTTCAGCGAATTCCCGGCCATAACGCTCGGGATCATCGCTGTCCAACCATTCTTTCTGCTGCTGGATGGTTTTGTAAAGCCGTCCCACGATGAAGGAATCGGGGCTAAGCTCGCGGCGGATATCCCTGAGCAATCCCCTGTCCTGGGCGTGAATGAGGATGACCGGAGGCTTGACCTGTCGCAAAGCTTCCCGCATCCAGCGGACGGTGGTGTTTTCGATATAAAAGCCCAGTCTGTTCATGATCGACTCCGGTAATGAACGTTTGTCACAGGCGTGACGGGGGCGAAGAAGTGTAGAAAACAGGAGGGATCATTGTCCTGGCTCCTGTCCGAAAATGAGGCTCTCGACATGGACGCGCTGATAAGTGCTGCTGGGCAGGGCCAGGAAGGAAGCGCTGACAAAGCGATCGGGAATGGTCCAGGGATCGGGATGAGGCGGTTCTCGTGGGATCATCTCGGGCATGGCGCTGGGTCCCATGCGGGGCGGCAACGGCTCGGCGCCGGGCCAGAGCGTGTTGTGGGCCACCAGATCATCCAGCATGGCCTTGGTCTCGGCCTCATTGGCGCCTGCCAGCCGATGCACATCGCACCCTGCTGAACGCAAGCGGGCTTCATCCTCGCCGCTGACGCCCGCAGGCCCGCCCACGATGAGCACATGCCGGGCCATCATGGCGTCGGCTGTCGAAAAACCGGTGGTGGGGCGGAAGTGAGCGATGTAATCCTGGGCGTTCTGCCAGTCTGCCTGAGCCCAATTGCTGCCATGATCCCAGAACAACAGATAGAATTCCACGGGTTTGCCGGTGTGATAAGACTTGATTTTCTCATGCAGCGCATCTTTCCAGCGCACGCCCTTCAGCCATTGATCGCCGGGACACATGGTCTGCCCTACTTCCTTATGCCCGACGACGTTCTCGATATCGGGCACATTGAGTGTATCCATCAGCCAGGCCACCAGATGTGCGGCCGATTCCATCTGGGCGGGCGTGGGTAGTTGATCTTCTTGCGGCTGGATGCTCCCGTCGTAGTCTTTGATCAAAAAGCGTCCGATGAGACTGACGCCCAGGCAATAATTATTGGCGGCTCCCACATGGTAGGAGCGGGTCTCATGACGTTCGGTCCAATAAATCGTACCGTCAGGAGCGATGACATAATGATAGCCGATGGCGGGCCAGGGATCTTTGTAAGGACTGGTGCCAAAGACATGGTAGCGGGCTATCTGCTCCACCGTGAAGTTCTTGGGCGTGTCGGTGTGATGAATGACGATTTTGCGAATGGGTTCGGTGCGTTTCTGATAGGGCGGCAGAGTGGGATGATGGGGCAGCTCATCCACCACATCGATAATCCGGGGGCGGGCTACGCCAGCACCGGCGCACTGATCAGCGATGGCCTGCAATGTGGCGATTTTCTGCTCCTGCTGTTGCACCGTGGCCTCGAGGTCGCTGATCTGCTGCTGCAACGGCCCGATCTGATCGGCCAGCGCCTGCAAACGGGCTACCTCGGCTTGCAATTCCGCTACCTGCTGGCGCAGTTGAGCCACCTCTTCGGAATCAGCGCAGGAGGCCGCTTCGTCCAGGATGGTCTGGATATCGCTCAGCAGTTTCTGCTTCCAGTTGATGCCATCATTCCACTGATCGCCTGGCGAGATCACCTTCTCGCCCAATTCTTTGCGCCCGTACACGATCTGCGTCAAGATGGCGCCCAAACGCTGCTGGCTGATGAGCCAGCAGCGTTTGGGCGGCCGCGGCTTTGCGCTGGATATCGCCCGGTTCCACATCCTGAGAACGGCGAAAATCTCCGGCCAGGGCCACAGCGATACTGTCAGCGTTGATGATCTCATTGATGCCGCTACTCAGATTTTGTTGCACGATGCGAGTCAGCGGCTGGGTCTGGTAAATAGTCCCATCTCCGGTGATGAGGAAGTGATAGGGCATCCCCGGTTTGTTCTGATCCACCGCCTGCTGCGCCAGGGCCTCGGGCGAGATATCGGGGTCGGTCATGGTGTGATGCACGACCACCCGCCGGATGGCGTTGATCTCGCGGGTGGGCCAGCGCTGACTGGGGTGCTGAGGCAAATCGGCCATGATATCCCTAATGACTGGACGGGAAACAGCGCCCGGGGGGATCACCGGCACGACCTGGGCCAACTCTGTTTCCATATCCACAATCTCATTTTGCAGGGCGTCCAGAGCCTGACGCAGAGCCGGTGCATCATCCAGCAGTGGTCCCTTTTCTGTCAGCGCGGCTTCTTCCTGAGTCAATGTCTCACTGAGAGCCAGGGCTGCGTCAATGTCCCCCTGAATAGCGTGCTTCTGGGCCTCCAACTCCTCCAGGCGCCGCCAGTACTCGCTGAGATCGGGCGGCGGTTGTTCGCCCCCGGTTGTCCACTTGAGCCCCAGCGTCAACGCCTCGCCGAAATCATCGATGACGCCCTGTTTGCCCTCGATGTACCACTGATCCTTTTTGGGCCAGCGATACAGAATCAGCGCCCGGATTTTCTGAGAGTTATTCTGATTCCAGGCGTCGATCTCTTGATACGCCCGCTTCACCCAGCCAGTATTGGCATTATGCCAGGGATCATCCCCCTGATCGGTCTCAGTGATGTAGACAGGCACATGCCGCATGGTGTTGGGAATGGCGTGCATAAAATCCTGATAAACCCGAAAATGCCAATGATACGCCTCGAAGGGCGGATTCATGTGCGCTTCCGACTCGATGAAGTTTGGATCTGTGCCATGGGTGTAGGCATGCAGCGTAATGCCATCGCATTGAGCGGGCCCGATGAGATTAAGCGTATCGATGAAATACTGAATCCAGTCGCCGCTTTCGTTCCCGGGATACGTCGTCAATGGATTCCAGGGGGCCACGCCCGCCACCAGCACCTGATCATTCTCATGGCCCGGCGTGGCGTGGATGGCGGCCCGAACCTTCTTGTAAGCCGCGGCGTACCGTTCTGGCGTGATGGGCTCGCCGCGGGTGTCGGGACTGATGGGGCGCGGCGGCGAAACGCTCCAATCCCAGCGCGCTCCGGGCCACTCGATGGGATGATTGGGTTCGTTACCCACAATCCAGATGCGGGCGCCACTGCTGGCCTGCACAAAATTGGCGCATCGCCGGGCAAAAGCATCGTAATCCGTCTCATAAGGCAGCGTGCCCGCCGCTGAATAACCGTTGTTCAAACGAACGATAACGCCCAATCCCCGGTTGGAGAGCTGGCTGAAATCCTGCCCGGAGTGATCATCGGGGTGATGCCCGATCTCGGAGGTAACCACCACCCAGCCGGGAATGCCTCGCCCCAGCATTACATCCTCCCCGCCCGAATCATGGAATCCATACAGATACTCACTATCGAAAAGAGGACGAGCCATGTTTTTCAACCTCCTTGAGAGGCAAATTTTATGAGAGATATTTGCTGCGCACAGGACTCTTCAAGCAAATGCAAATGCGTTTTCGAATTGCTACGGCATCTTCATTATAGGATGATTTTGACAGATCGACCAATCAGCTCAAAAAGCTGGTTGACTGACAAAAGTCAGCTTGGCGCCCAAAACCACCGATTAAAATCAGGGCTGGGGGGCCTTTGGCCGCTCGTCGGCCTGTGCCGACGCTTTCGTGACCTGTTTTGACGAGGAAAACACCGTCCCCGCAGGGGGACGGGCGGCGGAACACCTGTAG
>WGCR01000364.1 GCA_015493675.1 Anaerolineae bacterium | reverse complement strand
GTGGGAAGCGGCGTCGCTGTGGGGGATGGCGTCTCCTGCGCGGCGATCTGCATGGTGACCGTGCGGTGAACCGGCGCCACCACCGCCGTAGGCGTGGTGGGGCTCCCACATCCCGCCAGGGACAACGCCATCAGCGCAATCAACAGCGGGAAGAATGCCAAAGAGACGCGTCTAGACATGTCGAACCTTATCGGAACTAAAAGCCTGACGGTTGACGGTTGACGCATGACGAACAATGGCGTCGGCCATGCGGGCGACGCGGGCGTTGATGAGCACATCGTGGACGCGGATAATGTCGGCCCCGCGGGCGATGCCGATGGCGGTGGTGGCGGCTGTGCCCTCGGCCCGCTGCCCGGGCGGCAGATCCAGGGTGTAGCCGATGAAGGACTTGCGGCTGGTCCCCAGCAACAGCGGATATCCCATCGCCTTGATCTCATCCAGTCGGTCGATGATCGCCAGATTTTGCTCCACGGTCTTGCCAAAACCCACGCCCGGGTCCAGGATGATCTTCTCGTCGGGGATGCCCGCCCGGTGGGCGATGTCCAGGCAGATGTCCAGCTCCCGCTTGATGTCTTCGATGAGATCATCATACTCGACGCCCACATAGCGCCCGCCCAGCGCCGGATCGATACTGACATGCTCCCGTTTGGAGCGATTGTGCATGAGGATGACGGGGACGCCCGCCGCGGCCGCCACGCGGGCCAAATCTGGGTCGGCGCGCAGGCCCCACACATCATTCAGGATGTCCGCGCCCGCGGCCAGGGCCGCCTCGGCCACCGCCGCCTTGCTGGTGTCGATGGAGATCGCCGCGTCGGTCTCGGCCCGCAGCGCCCGAATCGCCGGAACCACGCGGGCGATTTCCTCCCGGACGGAGACAGGGGCGGCGCCGGGCCGGGTGCTCTCGCCGCCCACATCCAGGATGTCCGCGCCCTCAGCCAGCATCTGCAGGGCGCGGGCCAGGGCTGCGGCCACGCTATCGGCTTCCTGGATCAGCCCATCGCCCGAGAAGCTGTCGGGCGTGACGTTGAGGATGCCCATGATGTAGGTGCGCCGACCCCACTCGAAGGTGGCGTCGCGCACGGTCAGTGTCGAGGAAAATTGCGTTTGAAAAATCGGTTTCATGTTGTCGTCGGAGAGGTGAGATGATAATCGTAACTGCTAAGGTCGTCTTCGCTCAAATTAACCTGACAGGTTCCTTTTGCAACAATTCGGAGCCTTGCACGCTTCGTTGCTGGCTGAAAACTGCACATCCTGCCGCCAAGGTTACGAGAACCTGTCAGGTTTGAGTGAGAGAAGACAACCAACTGGCATACGTTAGCAGTTACGGATAGTCGCAGATATCCGCCAGGGGACACCCGTCGCAGCGGGGCGCGCGGGCCTTGCACACGGCCCGGCCATGGCGAATGAGATTGAGATGCAGGGGATAAAACCAGTCGGGCGGCGTGTGGGCTTCGATGATGCGCATCACTTGATCGGGCGAGGCCTTGGCCGGGGCCAGGCCCAGACGCCGCGTCACGCGATGCACATGCGTATCCACCGGAAAAGCAGGCCGCCCGAAACAGAACAACAGCACGATGGACGCGGTCTTGTTGCCCACGCCGGGCAGATCATCCAGCCAGCGCCGGGCCTCGTCCACTGGCAACGCCGCCAGCCAGTCCAGATCGAACTCGCCGCGGGCCTCGTGGATGCGGCGCAAAGCGGCCTGGATGCGGGGCGCTTTCTGGTTGGCCAGCCCGCCCGAGCGGATGGCCTCGGCCACCGCCTCGGTGGGAGCGGCCATCACGGCCCGCCAGTCGGGGAAGGCCGCGCGTAGCGCGGCGTAAGCCCGCTCGGTGTTCACATCGCTGGTGTTCTGGCTGAGGATGGTCGCCACCAACTGCCCGACCGGATCGCCGCAGCGTCGGCGTTCGGGGTCACCATACGCTGCCAGCAATCGTTGATGAACAAGGGCGATCTTTGCAGCCAGGGCCAGCGCCGGATCGCTCATGGGATCATCCTTTCAGCCGGGCCATGCGTTGGCCCGCGGCCCGCAGCGTTTCCAGTTTTTTGGGATAAGCGAAGCGGATCAGGCCTTCGCCATCCGCGGGATTGCCATAGAAATTCGGGCCCGGCACGACGGCTACGCCGATCTCCGCCGTCATCCAGCGGGTGAAACGATCGGCGTCCCATTGCGCCTGGGGGATGGGCAGGCCGCGATAATCGGCCAAAATATAGTAAGCGCCCTGGGGCTCGGTGAAGATAAAGCCCAAAT
>WGCR01000363.1 GCA_015493675.1 Anaerolineae bacterium | reverse complement strand
TATTGTATTGCTGCTGATTTTTGCGCTGGGAGACGGGCAGAACGTCGCCCGAGCCTATCCCCCGCCGCCCGCGGCCACCCCAGCCAGCACACCGCCTGCATTCGCCAATTGGCTCCCTTTGACTTTGCTGCCCCATTGGTCGTACCAGGGCCAGCAAAGTCCTTTCTGGCATCCCTATTCCTGATCTCGCGGGGATGTCATGGCGCAGATGGCAGGCGATTTCGATGCCGCGAACGCCTGGCATGTGACCATCGATGCTCAATACCAGGGCTCCTACGGAGAGATCTACCAAAAAATGTTGGCCGCTATTGCTTCGGGCGGATTGCCGGGCCTGGTGGTGGCGTATCAAAACCAGGCGGCTACCTACCAGCCTACCAATACACTGGTGGACGTCAACACATACGTCAATGATCCCGAGTGGGGGGGTGTGCCAGGAGGAATTAGACGATTATTTCCCGGCTATCCTCCAATCGGATATCAGCGAACAATTCGGGGGCATGAGGATGGGGTTCCCCACGGGCCGGTCCATTGAGGTCAGGAGAATGCCAACGGATGCAACTCCCCAGGCAAACAACACCAATGCGTAGACTAGATAGGCTGCAAGACGAAGTGAGCTATTTTGACGTTTCATCTTCTCCACCAAAGAAAAAAACACATCAATGACCGTGTCATTTTAGCAGCATGTAAATCATCACCAAAAGGAATAGATAGAGGCCAAAGGAAATCAGGGCAAATGGAAACAGTGGACCGCCGTAATGGGGATAGGTGCAAAAATCGCTGTGGGTGAAAAGCTGACACCAAATCAAAGGGATCGTGATCCAGGCCACGATCTGAGCCATCAACCCAACCACAAAACTGATGCCAAAATACTGACCAAAAGGAAGCGCCTGTCCAGTGGGAAGCAATGTAAAAACAAAGACGCCCGCTGCAACCGCAACCATCACTGTATAGAGTAGCGCCGCCCAGGACGCGATAACATAGGAGAAAGGCCAGAAAAAACCAATGATTGCTGCGATTGTCAGCATGAAACGCCAGGGGATGAAGAATTTCGATTGATTCACGATTGTTTCTCCGATAATAGTTCGGGTTTCTCACAGAATAAGAGATGCGCATTCATGCGCAACTATAAAATTCCCAGAATGAGAAAACCGAAAAGATACCACAACGTCAATGACAAGGAGAGCACCAGCAATCCCGTAATAATCACGCTCCAGGCTCTTATCCCCAGCACAACGACATTCCAGGCTTTACGGGGATCGCTTCCCTTTTTTCTCCAGGCATAGATGGCGAGACCAATGGGAAAAAAGAGAAACGATGCGCCGGAGGCAATCAATATCGAGACGGTGCGTGAAAAAGGAGAGAACAACAAAAGGGCAATAGCGAATATAGCAGTAATGACAATCTGGATCAGCAAATTAAGCTCTGCCAGATTGCCCAGTATTTCCAGAGACAATTCTACGTCATTCAGTCCAGTATGCGATTGATTCGACACGTTATATCACCTCCAGCAAGAAAGACAAAAATAAGAACGCTGCATCAGCCAGGAAGAATCCTGGCACGCCCGAGACATGCCGCCCGTCTTCCTCGTCATGCAGGATGACCAGTCGTTCCGCCAGGCCGGGGAACAGCCTGGCTGCCAGGAAAAGCAGCAAAAGCAGCAGAAAGGCCAGCAACACCAGGGGAATGCCGCCCAACGCGGCCAGATACACGGCCAGCTTGCCGTCGGCAGCGCCGAAGCCGACGGGCATGGCCAGCAAGGTGATGAGAAACACCACACCCGTGACGAATACGCCTTCCCATCCGTGAAGGCGCCAGGCCAGGGGCCAGGCCAGGAAAAACAGGGGAATGGTGATCCAGTTGGACACGTGACGGGTGCGCATGTCCTGCCAGGAAGCCAGTCCCAGGGGAATGAGACTGAGGCACAAAATGACCAGTTGCGGCGTCATAGCTTCTTGCTCACGGTGACTTTCACGAACTTCACAACGCCTTTCTCTACCACCAGTGTGACCGAACCGAACTCGCCGACTTGCTCCAGCAAGACATCCACGCGTTTCACCTGTCGCAAGGTGAGCTTGCGCACCTGTATGGAGTTCCTCTCGTCAAAAACAGTCACGGCCATCAGTCGCCTCCCAGCACAGCCAACACAGGATACATCATGGGAGCCAGGATGAAGATGAGGAAGGGGAGGAAGAAGAACAGCACCGCGGGCACGGCCAGTTGCCCGTCCAGCTTCTCCGCTTCCCGCAAGGCCCGCTCCTTGTGGGTGAGGATGAGGGTGTGGGCCAGCCGCTGCATCTGTTCCGGGCCCGCGCTGCCCTTGCGCGCGGCCAGGTCAAGCTGGCGCACAAAAGACTGCAATGCGGGCAGGTCGTAGCGACTCACCACCCGCACCAGCGCCCCTTCCATGCGGTCGCGACTGAAAAGGGGCAGGCCGGAAGTTGTGGATTGCTGCACGGCTCGCTGCACAATGGCGGAAAGCGGCCCGCCCCATTCCGCTGCACGGTGCAGGGCCTTGTCCGGGGGATTGCCCGCGGCCATTTCCGCAGAGATGAGCGCGGCCAGATCGGGAAGCGCCCGATCCACGCGACCCCGCACCGCATTGGCTTTGGAGCGCACGCGGATGAAAGGATAGGCCATCAGAATAAAGGCAAGAATGAGCATCATGCCATTGCGCATCAAGATCGCCAGGATCACGCCGATGATGAAGACGAGGGCGCTCTGGCCCAGCAGCATGGCCGAGGACGGGGCCTCGCCAGTGAGTTCCAGCCAGCGCAGATACTGCTTCATGCTCAGCCGGTCGGCCAGGGAGGGCGCTTTCTTTTCCAGCCATCGGCCAAACTGCTCCACGGGCGAAGCGGGCTGGCTCTGGCCCGTATAGTCAGATAAAGCGCGCGTCGCCGAACCCGTGGTCATGGACATCATGCGTCCGGCCACGGACATGACGAACAGGGCGCCCAGAAGAGCGGCCAGCAGGGCCAGCAATTGGGGAAGATAGGGGACGGATTGAATCTGTAAAATCAGGTCGTTCATATCAGGACTCCAGCGCCTCGTCAATCAGGCTGTTCATGTAGTAATAGCCGAATACCATTGCCAGCAAGGCAATGGCGGAAATGACCTTTACCTGGGGAATAGCGAACCCCTCGCGGATCTCCGAACTGCGGAAAAGTAGAACAGAGATGAAGGCCAGGATGCCGATCATCATGTGGACGTTCTGTTTGGCGCTGGCCGCCTTCGATGAGGCCACGGCTCGGGCTTCCAGAATGGCGCTCAGTTCATCGGCCACCGTGGTGAATGCGTCCGCAAACTGGCCGCCGCCGGTCTCCGAAAGGCGTCCGATGAAGAACACGGTCAGGCCCAGAGAGGGCGAGATTTCCGCAGCATGTTCCCGCACCCGTTCAGCGTAAGTCGCGCCATGCAACTGTACGCCAGTGGTGAATCGCTCCATCCAGATGCGCAAAGGGGTCTTTTGCGGCATGGAATGCACGACCTCCGTCAGGGCCACGGATGCGCTGTCGGTGAGTTGCAACACGCCTGCGAGCTGGGCGACAAAGGTCGGCAAATCCTCTTCGACTTTCGTCTTGAAGCTGGTCCACCGCCCTTCCAGCCAGGCAGCGACCAGCATGTAGCTCAGGCCGCCCGCGCCCAGGGCGATGACAAGGGGCCACCCGGCCAGCAGCGTTACAAGCGCAGGAATGATTACGGCCAGAATCTTTATGACAGTAAGGTATCGTGGAAGAGGGGGCAGGCCCAGAGAAGCCAGGATGACGCCATCTTTGCTGATGGCGGTGAGTTCATTCTGGCCGTCTTGTTTTTTGGACAGGTTGTAATAAGACGCCAGCCCGCGTTCCGGCGCCGATTGCACCGCGCCCAGCAGAAACTTCGCCAGGGCCGTCACGAACATTCCGGCCAGTATGACAAAGAGGATTGTCAGAACAACTTTTGGGGGAACGGTCATGGTGGGGATTGGTAAATTGGGCATCAAAACCTCCGTGTGTCAATTGGATGCACCGCGGTGTGTGCATCGATGCGTCTGATTGGGCGCTATCCACCCGCCGCAGCAGGGGCAGCGCCATACCGTTGTGGCCGTGGAAGACCAGGGAACGGGATTCATGCAGCTCGCCTCGTCAAAGGTGACGGTGGTGGCCACCGTCATTTTCCGGCCGGCAGCATCGTCATTTTTGTCGTGGGTTGCCCGGGCCATTAGACGTCTCCTCGCGTCAGTCTTTCCAGCGCTGCCGCGATGCGTTCCAGGGCGCGCACGCGGCGTTCTTCAAGAGACGGTATTGGGACGGTCACGGAATCGGCATAGGGCCATCGTCCAGTGTAATCAGGCGGATCAGCCAGATCCCATACGCCCGCGCCTGGGCCGACCTCGGCCCGTTCGCCGCAGGCGTGCAGTTCGCCATAGGGCACGCGCTGGCCGCAGACGGAGCATGTCCAGTAAGCACCATCTGCGGTCGATGAGGGCAAAAAGGCGTCAAAGCAAAGGTGCTCTTCGCCATACTTGTAGGACTGGCCGCAGACGGGGCAGATTGTCCAGAGTTGCGTCACGCTGCCGCCGTTGGGACTGCCGCTGTTTGCCGCCGATGTAGTAGTCATCCTGCACCTCGCTTGCGTTGGGGTTGAAGCATTTCCTCTTTGCCGGGCGTCCATAGCTCCCGGAATTTTACTTCGCCATGCCGAAGCTCCGGTTCCACCTCCCACACGCCCATGCAGGCCCGTTTTTCGGTCATGGGGTGGAAGCCCACCTGCACCACCAGATCGATGGCCAGGGCGAACATCCCCTTGCCTGCGGTGTACTGCACACGCTTCTCAGTGGCGGCCATGAGCACGGCCAGCCGAAAGGCCGCGTTCTCCGGGCTTTCGGCGTGAAAGGTGGTGAGTCCGGCATGGTCCGACATCATGGCGTTGAACAGGGACAGGGCCGCCTCGCCCTTGCGCACCTCGCCCACGATGAGATGGGTGGGAGAAAGACGCATGGCGTCGGCCACGCCGTCCTCGATGGTGTAGGGAGGCACCGCGGAGCCGGGCGGTGCGGGCCGCGCTTCCAGGGTGGTGATGTTGGGATGAGGCAGCCACAACTCCTGCGGGTCCTCAATGGTGACGATGCGGGCCTGCTGTTCGATGCCGTGGCAGAGCGCGGAGAGCAGGGTCGTCTTGCCAGTGGCTGTGCCGCCGATGACCATGACGCGCAGGCGTCGGCGCACGGCCTGAAGCAGGCCCGCCATGACAAACTCGGGCATGACGCCCCATTCCAGGATTTTCTCGGGCGGGACGGGCCTGCCCTCGTACATGCGGATGGAGAGGGTGGGCCACTCGCCCACGGCCACAATGGGGTGAATGGCTTTCACGCGGGCGCCGCCGAACTCAATGGTCGGGTCGCGAGGGATTTTCACATCCACAGAGGGCGTGGCCTCGGTCAGCGCCCGGCCCGCAGGGGCCAAAATCGCCTCAATCGCCCGCCACGCCTCCTCCTGAGTGGGATGCACGCCTTCGAGTAAATCGAAATAAAGCTCGCCCTTGCGCCGCACCCAGACCACGCCGTCGCCGTTGAGTTGGATGTCCGTAAAATCATGGCTCACCGGCGGCATCAGCGCGTCCAGAAAGCCCATGCCGCCCATTTTCGAGACCAGCATGGTCACCATCTGGTTCAGTTGGGCCTGGGTGGGATTCGGCCCGTTCAGCGCCCGCACCGTATCCCGGATGACCTGGTTGGCCAGACCAGTGAGCTTTTGACGGTCGCGTAGCGCCCCAAAGGGAAGCGTGCTTGAAAGTGTTTGGGCCGCCTGCTCCACGATCGCCTGCATCTGTTCAGGGGATAGTTTGCGACTGACGCCGCCCCAGCCGCCCGAAGCGGTTCCATAGGTCATAATCGCCTCCTCAAATGCGCAATTTCATGAAGCCGAGATTGATGACCCGCTTCTTTTTGCCGGTGGCCTGCTGCCGATCCTGCGCACGGGTGGGCATGGGTGCGAAGAGCGCGTCCCCCATGCGTTGCACGGCATGACGCAGCGGCTCGCTATACTGATATGCAGGCCGTCGGGCGTTCACGGCCTCCTCAATGGCGGGGTCGTCGGGGATGGCGGCCAGCAAGGGCGGGAAGTCCTGGCGCATGTTCATGCCCATTTGCAGCACCTCTTTGGGCGTGTGGGTGGCGTTGCGATAGCGGTTCACCACCAGGTGAATGCCACCTTTGCCGATGCTGTGCTGCCCGGCCAGCATGTCATTGACCACACGCACGCCTTCAATGGTACCCAGCACCCCGTCCATGTTGGCCGAGGAAACCAGAATCAGCGTGTTGGACGCGGCGATGGCCATAGGCGCCAGCTCCTGGGCGGACACGTCGAGGATGACCACGGCATACCCCGCCAGAC
>WGCR01000362.1 GCA_015493675.1 Anaerolineae bacterium | reverse complement strand
CCCCCAGGGCGTCCAAAATTTTGGCGGCCATGTCGCGGTAGATGTAGCGATTGCGCGGGCCGCCGCCGATGAGCCACAATTTGCCCCAGACTTCGTCTGTTTCCAGCGCATTGGCAATGGCCCGGGCCACATCCAGCCGATGCACAAACTCGATTCGATTATCCAGGGGGACATCGAAAATAGCGGGATCGAAAATGGCCTGCACCGGCAGTGCGGCTCCCAGCCGAAAGATGGCCCAGCTCAGGCCCGATTCACGCACCATCCGTTCCACTTCCATCTTGTGCCGTGAATAATGCTCGGCAGGCGCAACGATATCCGTTACGCGGCGGGGTGGCGGCAGATGCTGGGTCTGACCGAACACATGCAGCGAGGAAGTGAACAACAATTTGGGCTTGGGCGACTGCTCCTCCATGGCCCGGATGAGATTGCGCGAACCGCCTACATTGACTTCGTGCGCCCAGGCAGGCTCGTCCTCGGTGCTGACGCCTGTGGCCGAAAGTGTGGG
This sequence comes from Anaerolineae bacterium, assembly GCA_015493675.1. GTDB lineage: Bacteria > Chloroflexota > Anaerolineae > J102 > J102 > M2005. Next base: position 7,010 of record WGCR01000362.1, on the reverse strand, counting down.
AATCACGAAAGCCAAATGGATAACCACATCCCTATCCGCCACGGCGCGGCGCACATCCTCGATTTCTCGCAGATCGCCCCATTGGATTTCGACAGGGCGCTGCCGCCAGCGTTTTGCAATCTGTTGATTTCGTTTGGTGGGAACATCAAAGCAGCGCACCGAGTGGCCGCGGCTGATTAAAGTTTCGAGGGTAGCCTGGCCGATATTGCCAAAAGCGCCGGTCAGTAAAATTTTCATCAAACGCCTCCTGGCGATTGGATTGTATCTGGCACAAAGGCCCGCTCCATGTACGACGCACACTGGCAGCCTATGTGCTGTGAAAGAAAAGGTTAATAGATGCCGTAGCTGCCAAGGTCGTTTTCGTTTGAACTAACCTGACAGGTTCCTTTGGCAGCGACTCGGAGCCTTGCACGCTTCGTTGCTGGCTGAAAATCGCACATCCCACCGCCGGGTTTACGAGAACCTGTCAGGTTTGAGTGGAAAAAGACTACCAACTGGCATACATTAGCAGTTAATCGATACAAATTACTGAGTATCCTTTGTAACTCTACGCCAACCCTTTCATAACGAGGCAAAAACCACGAAGACACGAAGGGGAAAATAGAAGATTTTCTTCGTATCTTCGAAAAGCTTCGAGCCTTCGTGGCAAAGCGTTGTGTGGGATACCTGTACAGCTACTACCCTTTTACGATACATATCGTATCATATTTTGATAACAAAGACACTATAACACGGTTAAAAATTTGTATGGTATGATTATTGTCATGAAAAATCCGGACCGCCGCACCCAACGCACCCGCACTCGCCTGCAACAAGCCCTGATTGAACTGATCCTGGAAAAAGGCTACGACGCCATTTCCATCCGGGATATCACAGAGCGCGCCCATGTGGGCTACGCCACGTACTTTCGGCATTACGACAGCAAGGAAGCGTTGCTTGCCGACGCGTTTGAGCAGTCCACGGCATCCCTGAAATTGCTGCTGCACTCATTGGGAGAATCCTCACCCGAGGTAGAAGGGAGGCTGATTTTCGAACACGTCGAAGCTAATCATGATCTCTATTCGATCTTCTTGCGGAGCTCCGGCGCCCAGGCCCTGGTGGATCATGTGGAGCGGGAGGCCGTCAAGGAATTGGTGATGCGTTACGCCCGATATACCACCGCCATCCCCGCCGCCATTCTGGCCAACCACATGGTCGCTTCCATCATCGCGCTTATCAAATGGTGGCTGCGCAATGATATGCCTTTTTCGCCCGAACAGATGGGAAAAATATACGCCCGGCTCATCGTCAACCCCGTCGAAAAACTGGCGCTGCCCCCCAATGCCTACCAACCGCAAAGCAAGCGCATAGAGGGAGGCCCAGCGCCGATACCGATGAAAAACGCTAACGCCGACGAACATAGACAAAATTAGACGAATACGGATGAAAAACGACGAATTACGTTGGGCGCATATCTCCGGGGAGTAGGCGAAAACCACCCGCCAGGCCAAAAGCTGCTTGTCCATCTCCCGAAGGTGCGGAGACCTCACAGAATCCGATTGACCTTTTATTTGCTGCGGTCGATCTGCAATCGCAAACGATATTCTTCCGACATCAGGGCATCCAGTTGTCGTTGCAGGTGACTTCGTCGTCGTTTATTTTGTTTTGACGCCCGCTGATTCTCTCGCTCCAGTTCGCGTCGCACGCGGGCAATTTGGGCGATAACCTCGTGTTTTCGGGCGATGAGTGACGCCTTGTCCATAGCTGCAATCCTCCATCTGATTTTGTAAACGATGACGCCACTAGAAAAAAGAACATTTCACCACGGAGACACGGAGGACACGGGAAAAAATAGTAGTAGTTTACAGAGAAATTCCTCTCCAAACCTCACTTTTTCTTCCTCCGTGCACTCTGCGCCTCCGTGTTGAAGTTTTTTTCAGTACAGTCAACGATCGTTTTTCATTCTACCCGGTAATACCAGATAGGGAAACCCCGCGGGCCGGGTTGCGTGAAGTGGGGACTTTGCATCAAGCCTGAAGCGCCGTCATCCCGATCTTGACAAAGAGCGCCGCTCAGCATAAAATCCCCCCTCCCGCATGACAAACCCCCATCATGACTGGTGATAGCGTTTTATCCGTCACCTTCTTGCATCCTCACCACTCGCAGGAGATAGAACCGCATGATTCAGAAACGCTATATCAAAACCCGCAAAGTCATGAAAGTCACGTTCAAAGTGGACTTTGCCAGGAACGCACAACAGGTGGAAATCCTGGGAGATTTTAGCAACTGGGAGCCTGTTCCCATGAAGCACACGACCAAAGGCATTTATCAATAGACATTATCGGAAATAACTCACTGTGAGGTCAATCATGCCCGGATTGATGATTAATGATTGATGATCAAAGTGAAAAACACGCTGATTTAGCCTTTAATCATTGTTCATTAATCTTTGAGCTTTGTCAGCAGCAGCATAATGCCAAGTGTGACCAGAGACTTTCTTATTTCCGATAATGTCTAATATACTGTTGAACTCGAACCTGGGCGGCAGTATCAATATCGTTATCGCATTGATAACGCCTGGGCCAACGATTGGTCTGCCGACGCCTATATTCCCAATGGTCTCGGTGACGACAATTCCGTAGTCATCTGCTAAAATACCCCTGTTACGCTTTCTAAAGACGCTCCGTTTGATATTCGCGGAGTGTTCTTTTTTCAGGGAGAGATTCACATGCGCCTGGCTATTCTCGCCGATATTCACGGCAACATCCACGCACTACAAGCGGTGGCGGCAAAACTGGAGCAACTGCAACCTGACGTCGTCATCGTGAATGGCGATATTATTAATGCTACTCCTTTCAGTAATCAGGTGGTCGATTTTTTGCGGGCCACAGATTGGAGCGTTATTCGGGGAAATCACGAATTCTATTATCTTGATTACGTCTCGGGCCGAGCGCCCGAATCCTGGAACGATGCGGAGCGATGGGGGCAGTTGCATTGGCTGACAAAGCGCCTGCGTCCTGAAAATGGCAATTATCTGGCGGCGCTTCCCGATGATATGACATACTACTATCCCCAGGCCGAGCCGATTCGCATCACCCACGGAACCCCGGGCAATAATCGCATGGGGTTCGTCAACCGCACGCCCGACGAAGATATCCTCAATGCCATCCGGGATATTCCCCAAACCACCTTTGTCAATGCCCATTCCCATGTCCAAATCGACCGATTAGAAAATGGGACGGCTGACAGAAACAGCGATCCGCTTTTCTTCCTGGAAGACAAAGAGGACAAACATCTGCGAAAATGGCATGTCGTCAATCCCGGCAGTGTGGGACTGCCTCTGAACGGAGACCCCCGGGCCCAGTTTGCCATTCTCGAAAGCGTCTCGCCCGGGGCGATTCCCGGAGGCTGGCGGGTCAGTCACTATCGCGTCTCCTATGATCGCAGGCCGGCGCTGGAGGCTTACACAACCTCGGGGATGATCGAAGCAGGCGGCGTTATCAGCGAACTGTTTTACTGGGAATTGGTGACCGCCCAGCGCGAGATTCCCTATTTCTTTCTGTGGAAGCGCGCCAACCTGCCTCCTGACGGTCACACCTTTCGGGAGGAGTTTGAAGCGTACAAGCAGGCAACGGGACGCGAATCCTACATTTTGCAGAAGGATCCTTTACGGGGTGGCTGATTTTGAATCGGCCAGCGGCGCGTGGGCGCGCCGAACCACGTCTCGCTCCATGTTTTTTCTTTCCAATCGATAACGCCGCCGTTCGGCTGCTTCCTCATATCGTCGCTTCTCTTCATCGGTTTCTGGCGTCAGGGGCGGAATATGCACCCGACGGCCTGATTCATCCAGCGCTACAAAGGTGAGGTAGGCGGAGGAGCAATGTCGCCGTTCGCCAGTCAGTGGATTTTCCGCCTCGACCCGAACGCCAACTTCCATGCTGGTATGAAACGAGCGATTGACCTGAGCTTTCAGAACGACGAATTCACCTTTGTGGATGGGGGAGCGGAAATGGAGGTCATCCATACTTGCTGTGACGACCACCTGACGGGCGTGGCGCTGTGCTGCGATGCCGGCGCAGATATCAATCCACGCCATGACCTGACCTCCAAACGCTGTTCCTAACGGGTTGGTGTGTGACGGCAGTACAATTTCCGTCATTTCCGAATAAGATTCACAAGCTGGCTTTGGCTGCAATGTGCTTTCATTCATAAGATCATGCTCCTTGAGAAATTGTAATCAAATCCTTGTTCTACTTTTGAGAGATGAAAATTCCGCAAACAATGCCCGAGAAGTTTAGCATAAGTCCTCAAAGACCCTGTCGGGGAATTTCTCCAATTCATTGATTGGGATTACAATAATCTTTGCCATCTTTCCATCATCCTTACCGGAGCCAAGAGCACCCGAAATAATGTTAAGAAGAGAGGAGGACGCCAATTATATCATCTTCGCCTATCTCAGTGATATGGCGCTTACGCTATTGGCTCTCTTCGTAGCCTATCAAGTGCGGATTCATCTGCCTTTTGGCGTCACGCTTACAGAAAAGGATATCACAACCGACCCGGGGTTATACATTACGGTCATTGTCATTTGGACAATGGTTTTTTTTCTGATCAACGTCTATGACGCCCGTAACACGCTGAGAGCGGCGGATGAGTTGAGAACCCTGGCGCTGGCTATTAGTCTGGCGGCGTTTGTGTTTGCGGGCGTACTCTATCTCTCTTATCGTAATACGCCCCGGTTGATGTTTGTTTACTTTATCTTGGCGGAGTTTGTCTTTCTGCTGGGGTACAGATGGACCATGCGTTTGGGCTTACGGTGGGCGGGCGCCCGGCAATTGAGCCCCAAACGCATACTTATCATCGGCGCGGGCAGTATTGGAAAAAGAGTCGCTGCGAAAATTCAATCGCAGGTGTGGACGGGCCTGGAACTGGTTGGCTATGTAGATGATAACACAGAAAAGATCGGAAAGACGTTCGAAGGCGCCGAAGTGCTGGGGAACCTGGAATCGGCCATCACGATCGTAGACGAAGAAAACGTCAACCATGTCGTGTTTGCCCTGCCTCTTAGCGCTCATCAGGCCCTGAGAGACGCTGTCTTTCAGTTGTATGAACGCCCGGTGCGCGTGTTTGTCGTGCCCGATGTATTGGATTTGGCTTTCTTTCGGGTGACGATGGAAGACTGGGATGGCATCCCTGTCATGGGGTTGAAGGAGCCTGTTATCGATGGCTTCGATCGGGTGGTAAAGCGCATTTTCGATCTGGGCGTCGCCGCGGCCAGTCTGCTGATTTTATGGCCGGTGATGTTGATCATTGCCATCGCTATCAAACTGGATTCTCCCGGGCCGGCCATCCTCAAACAGAAACGGGTGGGCGAAAACGGGCGCATCTTCACGGTGTATAAATTTCGATCTATGGTGCAGGATGCAGACAAAATGCTGGCGCAGGTTATTCAGAAAACAGATGATGGCAAGATTGTCCACAAACGCCCGGACGATCCGCGTATCACCCGGGTGGGGCGTTTCATCCGTCGCACCAGTCTGGATGAGCTGCCGCAATTGTTCAATGTCATCAAAGGCGATATGAGCATGGTCGGCCCCCGCCCGGAGCTGCCCTTCATTGTCGAGCATTACGAATCCTGGCAACACAAGCGTTTTGCCGTGCCGCCGGGCATCACCGGTTGGTGGCAGATCAGCGGACGCAGCGACAAGCCCATGCACCTGCACACCGAGGATGATCTTTATTACATCAGTCATTACTCTCCCCTGCTGGATTTGCAGATTTTGTTCAAAACTATCAGCGTCGTATTGAAGGGCAAAGGGGCTTATTGAGGCAAAATGGGAATCGGGACGGGAGAAAATCGAAAATGAACGATTTTTCATGGAAAGGACGCTCCGCGTCCTTTGGGCATGGTGCGCCCCTGTCTTTAGTTTGTGGATGGCGCGGCTCTTTGCTACCATACGGCCTCTGAACACCCCTCTCGCAACCTCCTGTGACCGTTCAGGCTGTCTCAGCCTGCGGCCAATGGAACATCTCTCTTTGGAGTGTAAAACACGATGAAACGTATAGTATGGATACCATTTGCAATCACAATCATAGCGGCGATCATGCTTTTGGCCGGCGCCAACGTCCAAACGTCGGCGGCTTTGTCTGGCTCTGGCGCGTTCGATAAGCAAGGGAAAGGCAAGGGCAGTTGGCAACGGATATGGCGTATGGAAGGATCGCTCTATGATTTTCAGGCATTCGATGAAAATACGATTATGGGCGTGGGCTCCGGCGGCATGATTGTCAGCGCCACGGACGGCGGCGTCTATTGGCATTACACCGCCCCTGTCGATGGCTATGATCTGAAAGCGCTGACAGCTTCCGCCAACACCCTGTGGGCGGCGGGCGAGCATGGCGTTATTCTCAAATCGCAGGATATGGGCAAGACCTGGGAGCAAATCGACGCTGGCGCGACCGAGGATATTCTCGATATTTTTTCTGTGGGCGGCAGCAGCAGTTGGATTGCAGGCGGCAACGGCTTGTTGATGCGAACCCGGGATGGCGGCGCATCGTGGACAACGCTGGGCAGCGGCATTACAACAGACCTTTATGCTGTCAAGATGTTTAATGATGGCATGCACGGCATTGCCGCCGGTGACAATGGCGTTATTTTGCTCACGGCCGACGGCGGTGATTCCTGGCAGCAGAAGACAGGCATTGCTCCGGCAACGGCCAGCCTGAAAGATATTCACATTTTCGAGAACAAGGCGTGGCTCGTTGGCTCAGATGGCAGGGTTTATTTCAGCGAAGATCAGGGAAATACCTGGACGACGCAAATCTATCTTGGCTTCCCTATGACCCGCATCGAGATGGCCCCGGGCCAGGATCAGATTGGCTGGGTAGTGGGCCTGGACGGACGATTGGCCAAAACGGTCAATGGCGGCAATTCATGGAGCGCCAATCGCGGTGACGAAGGCTACCACCTTTATGCACTGGCTATGGGCGATACGGATCACATCTGGACTGGCGGTTATGTGATGACCCAGAAC
>WGCR01000361.1 GCA_015493675.1 Anaerolineae bacterium | reverse complement strand
GGGTCTGTTCCGCCCGATAGAATGTGGCCAGTTCCCGCAGCATCACGCCCAACGACCAGCCGTCTGCGATGATGTGATGGAAGGTGAAGGCCAGGACATGACGTTCATCGGCCAGGCGATAGCATTGGACTCGCAGCAAGGGCGCTCGATCCAGCCGGAAGGGCTGCCGGGTCAGGATTTCGGCAAAAGCCCGGGCTTCCTCCGGACTACTCGCCTCGTAAAGAGGGATGCTCACTCGCAATTCCGGGAGGATGCGGGCGACCGGGCCTTCCTCCGCCAGGGGGAAGATGGTGCGCAGACTCTCATGGCGGGCGATAATGCGATTGAACGCTGTTTCCAGCGCGGACAGGTTCAGCAGCCCGTGCAGCTCCAGGGCGATGGCGATGTTGTAGAAGCTGCTGTCGGGTTCGAGTTGCTGGAGAAACCAGAGGCGCTGTTGGGCGAATGACAGCGGAGCTGTGGTTCGGACGGGATCGCGCTCAATGGGCGGAAGCGGAGATTCGGAAGGGGCGTGTTCAGTCAGTTTTTGGGCCAGGGCCGCGGGGGTGGGGGCTTCGAAGAGGGTGCGCAAGGAGATTTCTTCGCCCAGGGCCTGGCTGAGACGGGCCGCGGCCCGGGCGGCCAGCAGAGAGTGTCCCCCCAGGGCGAAGAAATCGTCATGCCGGCCGACCTCGCTGCGCCCGAGCAGCTCGGCCCAGAGGTCTGCAATGGTCTGCTCCCGAGGCGTTTGGGGCGGCTCAAAGGAGGAAGCCGCGGGAAGCGCCGCCAGCCGGGGACTGGGCAACGCCCGCTCGTCCACCTTGCCATTGGGTGTGAGGGGGAACGCATCGAGGAAAAGGTATGCCGCGGGGAGCATGTAATCGGGCAAACGGCGGGAGAGATGATGATTCAATGCGGAGGGCGCGAGGGTTTGACGGGCGATGATATAGGCGGTCAGGACGGGCGACTCCTGGCCAGGAGGGGTGACAGCCCGCACCAGGGCATCCTCCACCGCGGGATGCTCCCTGAGAGCGTGTTCGATTTCTCCCGGCTCGATGCGGAAGCCCCGCAGCTTGAGCTGACGATCCGCGCGGGCGATGAATTCGATAGCGCCGTCGCGGCGCCGTCGCACCAGATCGCCAGTAAGATAAAGCCGTTGCCCGCGACCGTCATCCAAAGGATCGGGCAAAAATCGCTGAGAAGTCAGACCAGGGCGATGATGGTAGCCCCGGGCCAGGCCCGGCCCGCCGATAAGCAGCATCCCCACGACGCCGGGCGGCACAGTTTGCAATGTCTCATCCACCACATGGCAGGTTGTATTGGAGATAGGGAGGCCGATGGGGACTGTCGCCGCGTTTTCGGGCGCATCGGTCACCTCATGCCAGGTAGCGAAAGTGGTGGTTTCGGTCGGACCGTAAACATGGAGAAGTCGTTGAGGCGGACCAGCTTCAAGAACAGCCCGCACCCAATGGGGCGTTACAGCCTGGCCGCCGAAAAGAAGAGCCTCTAACGACGCAAATGCAGTGGGTCGACGGGACGCGATGAAGTTGAAGAGAGCAGTGGTGAGAAAGAGGGCGTCGATGCGTTTGCGGGCCAGGAAATCGGCCAGGGCGTCGGGATCCAGCGCCGTGTCCCGGGAAAGGAAAACGACCGCACCGCCGTTGAGCAGCGGCGCCCACACCTCGAAGGTGGCGGCGTCAAACGCGGGGTTTGCGGCCTGAGCCACCCGTTGTCCGGGCAAAATTTGCAGATAATCAGCTGCCTTCACCAGTCGCGCCACGGCCCGATGGGGGATGACCACGCCTTTGGGACGCCCGGTCGTGCCGGAGGTGTAGATGACGTAGGCCGCGTTTTCGGGATAAATCGCGATGGCGGGATTTGCAGCGGGCTGTGACAAGACTTCGTCTGACGTGATGCGCAATGCGTGATGCGTGAATGCGTCCGAAGGCCGGGAATCCGCCTCCTGAGCGCGGCTCTCTGGTTGATTACCGAATACCGAATACTGGTCACTGATCACTATCCCCACCCCTGCATCCTCAAGCATGTATTGAATGCGCCCGGCAGGCGTGGCGGGATCGAGCGGAAGGTAGGCGCCGCCTGCTTTGAGGATGCCAAGGAGCGCGATGAGCCAATCCAGGCCCGGCTGCATGAACACCGCCACAGGCTCCTCGGGGCGCAATCCGCGGGCCAGAAGGGCGTGAGCAAGCTGATTGGCGCGGGCGTTCAATTCCCCGTAGGTGAACGTGCGGTCGTCCGCTTCCGCGGCGATGGCCTCGGGTGCGGCCGCAGCCGTTTCGGCAAAGAGTTGGGGAATGGTGCGATGGCCGGGGAAAGGCGGCGGGGGGGGATTCCAGATTCGGGTGAAGGCGCGGGCTTCCTCGGGCGCGAGCAAAGGCTGCACAGCCAGGGCGCGGTCAGGGGCGGCGGCGATGTTTTCCAGCAGGGTGCGATAAGCCCGGGCCATGCCGACGATGCTTTCTGCATCCCATAGCTCGGTGCTGTATTCCAGCCAGCCATCCAGGCCCCCGTCGGCATCGGTGAGCACCAGGGTGAGATCGTAGCGAGATGCGCCCGTGTCCAGAGGCAGAGGCTCCATCCCTAGATCGGGAAGGTCCACGCCGGGGAGCGGATTATCCTGCAAGGAGAACATGACCTGGAAGAGGGGCGTGCGGCTGAGATCGCGCGGGGGGTGCAGGGCCTCGATCATGGATTCGAAGGGCGTTTCCTGGTGGGCGAAGGCGGACAGGGTGCGCTCGCGAGTATGCGCCAAAAGATCGGGGAAAGAGGCGTCCAGGTCGAGGCTGAGACGCAGGGGCAGGGCGTTGACAAAGTAACCGATGAGGGATTCCAGCTCAGGACGAGGGCGGTTGGCCACAGCAGCGCCGATGACCAAGTCGTCCTGGCCGGCATAGCGGGCCAGGAGCGTTGCAAACGCTCCCAAAAACGCCATGAATGACGTTGCGCCCGCTACGCGGGCCTGTTCCCGGATGCGCTCTGCTACATTCGCCGGGATATGGAAGCGATAGACGGCGCCGTCGGGGCCCTTGACAGGCGGTCGGGGATGATCGGTCGGCAGGGCGATGAAAGGCGGCGATTCCGCCAGATAGGACTGCCAAAAATCGAGATGCGGCTGCAAAAAGGCGTCGCCAAGGCGCTCTCGCTGCCAGATTGCATAGTCGGGATACTGAATGGGCGGGTCAGGCAGTTGCGCTTCGGGATCGAGATAAAAGGTCTGAAGCTCCTCCAAAAACACGTTCATGGACCAGCCGTCCGCGATGATGTGGTGGAGGACCACAGCCAGGAGATGATCTTCAGCGGACAGACGCCAGACCGCCATGCGAATCAGCGGCCCGCGGGTGAGATCGAAGGGCGCTCGGGCCAGTTCCCGGGCCTGGCGCAGAGCCTGAGAGAGGCGGGCCTCTTCATCCAGCCCGCTCAAATCAGTGATAGCCAGGGAGATGCGCAGATCGGGCAGGATGTGTTGGACCGGAGCGCCATCTTGTTCCCCGAACAAGGTGCGCAGGCTGGCGTGTCGGGCGATGATGCGGTTGATGGCCGCTTCCAATCGAGGCAAATCCAGAGGCCCGCGCAGGCGCACCGCAGCCGGAATGTGATAAACCGGGGAATCGGGATCGAGTTGGTGCAGGAGCCAGAGACGTTGTTGGGCCGGAGAGAGGGGGGCGGAGGTTAATGATTGATGATTGATGATGAAAGATTGGGAGGGTTCCGATGCGGGAGTCTCTTCACCTTTCATCTTTACTCTTTGATCATTGATTTCCTCCGCCAGGGCGGCGATGGTGGGCGCATCGAAGAAGTCACGGACGGGAATGCGAATGTGATAGCGGTCTTCGATGCGGGCCAGCAGGCGGATGACCAGGAGCGAGTGGCCGCCCAACGCAAAGAAATCATC
>WGCR01000360.1 GCA_015493675.1 Anaerolineae bacterium | reverse complement strand
TCCACACCCCGGCCCCCGCTTCGTTTCCACACAGCCTTGGCCCAATTGGACTCCTGGCTGCGGTCGATGACCCAATCAGCGCCCAGATCCCGCGCCTTCGCCGCCTTCCAGGCGTTGCCCGCCACCACCCAGGCGGTAGCTCCCACCGCCTTCGCCAGTTGCAGAGCGATCATGTTCACGCCGCCGCCCGCGCCCACGATGAGCACCGTCTCGTTCGGCCGCAGGCCGCCATCCACGACGATATTGCGCCAGGCCGTGACGCCCACCAGACTCCCGGCCGCGGCCAGCTTCAGATCCACGCCCGCGGGGATAGCGATGAGGTTGCGGGCGGGCAGAACCATGTACTCGGCGCAGGCCCCATGTACATGCTCGCCCACGATGCTGAAATGATCGCACAGGTGTTGATTCCCTTGCAGGCAGTAGCGGCATTTTCCGCAGAACAGGGTGGGATTGCCGGTGACCCGCTGCCCGATCTCCCAGCCGCTCACCTGCGCCCCCACCGCTGCGATCTCTCCGGCGAAATCGCTGCCGGGGATGTGGGGGAACGCCAGATTCAGGCCGGGCCAGCCGCGACGCACGAAATCATCCAGACGATTGAGCGCAGAGTAATGCACCCGGATGAGCACTTCGTCCGGGCCGATCTCGGGCGCGGGCATGTCATCGACCACATCATAGACATCCAAATCCTGGCTATGTTCTCGGAAAATAACAGCACGCATATTCATGACTCCTGTATTTCATTGATGATTTGGCGGATTCGTCGCGGCGAAATATCGCCCTGGTCGAGCTTGGAGTAAATGGTGATGAGAATAATTTTGTCACCTGATTTGAGGTAGTAAATCATCCGATACCCTGAACTTTTCCCCTTTTGGATATCGCTATTTCGTATTCTCACCTTGAAAATGGTATATCTGACGCCAGGAACTTGATCCCCCAACACCACGCCCGCCTGTAATTGTGCGATAATAGGCTGCACGTCAGTGCGAATATGCCGATATTTTTTGGCCAGAGATCGGAGGTTTCGTTTGAATGTAGGAGTAAATTCGATCCGAATCGTCTTCTTCGATTCATTCGGCATCGATATCCTCCCACAAATTATACACCGGCTTTGTTTCTCCAAGCATGGCTTCTTGCCAGCCCTGGCGGAAGGAGACCTCAGCCGGGGGCAAGGTCACGCTCTGACGAAAAAGACGGATGATCTCCAGCAAGGCGGCCCGGTGCATCTCCGGCGTCGCCCGCACTTCTTTGATGACGGCTTTTTCAAAATTGGTGTTCGAAGGTGATTGGGCCTCTATACTCATTTTGATTCGATGCCTGCAAAGAAATTCTTGTTAGTTGTTCAGGTGACAGTCGCTCCGCCGGGGTTAAAACTACATTTTTCCTCGAACTAACGCTTTGCGCTGCATGTGAAGCGGCTGTCACCCTGTTTCCGATAAATTTATTGTACACCGCCAGCGCCTGTTTGACAACACACTCCCTCCACACCAGAGGACTGATTGGCGGGGAAGGGGAGAGCGCTGACAAAGACGCCAAGGCGCTAAGCTTCTCTTTGTCTCTTTTTTCCTTAGCGCCTTGGCGGCTTTGCGTGAGATATTTTCAGCAACTGCCGCGCACGCCCAGCTCGTTGCGGGCGATGACCATGCGCTGAATCTCGCTGGTGCCTTCGTAGATCTCGGTGATCTTGGCGTCACGGAAATAGCGCTCGATGGGCAGCTCCTTGGAGTACCCCATGCCGCCATGAATCTGCACCGCGGCGTGGGTGACGAACATGGCGGTCTCGCTGGCAAAGAGCTTGGCCATGGCCGCCTCGGTGGTGAAGCGCTTGCCCGTCTTTTTGGCCTCCTGCTTGGCCAGCGCCGCCTGGTAGATGAGCAAACGGCTGGCCTCGATGCGGGTCTTCATGTCTGCGATCTTTTGCTGAAGCATCTGGAAAGCGCCGATGGGATTGCCGAAGGCAATGCGCTCGCGGGCGTATTGCACGCTGGCCTCGTACGCGGCCTCGGCCACGCCCAGGGCCTGGCTGGCGATGCCAATGCGGCCCGCGTCCAGCACTGTCATGGCAATCTTGAAGCCCTGGCCCGGCTTGCCCAGCACATTCTCCACCGGGCATTTGTAATCATCGAACATGATCTCGCAAGTGGCGGAGGCGCGAATGCCCAGCTTGGGCTCTTCTTTGCCGGGGGTGAAGCCGGGCTGGCTGGTGTCGATGAGAAAGGCGGTGACGCCGCGATGTTTGGGCCTGGCCTCAGGATCGGTGACAGCGAAGAGCACGAGACGGTTCGCCACCGGGCCCGAGGTGATCCACGACTTGATGCCGTTGATGGTGTAATAAGTTCCATCCTCGCTGAGCACAGCGCGGGTGCGCATGGTGCCTGCATCCGACCCGGACATGGGCTCGGTCAAGGCGTAGGCGCCGATTTGCTCGCCCGTGGTGATGGGCAGCAGCCACGCCTGCTTCTGCGCCTCGGTTCCAAAGGTATAAATGCCGTGGCAATAGAGGGAATTATTCACCGACATGATCGTCGAAGTCGCTACATCCGCTTTGGCGATCTCCTCCATGGCCAGGATGTAAGCAATCGTGTCCATCCCGGCGCCTCCGTACTCCTCGGGCATTTCGATGCCCATGAACCCCATTTCGCCCATTTTGCGGATGATAGGCAAGGGGAATTCGCCCGTCTCATCGTACTTTGCGGCCACCGGTGCGATCTCATTCTGGGCAAAATCCCGGGCAGCGTCTCGAATCATCACATGCTCTTCGTTGAGATGCAGATCCATTGTTCAGGCTCCTTGTGTTTGATTGTGAAAAAGAGGATCGAATGAAAAATAGGAGGATAAAACGCCGCCTACGATTCGAAAACCGGCGGCTGGATGCTTTGCATCACGCGCCGCAGCCGGGAGTAAACGTCCTCCAGCGACTCCGGCATCACTTTGGTCTTGGCTATGACCGGCATGAAATTGGTGTCGCCCACCCAGCGGGGCACAATGTGGATGTGTAGATGCGCCTCCATGCCTGCGCCCGCGGCCTTGCCGATATTGATGCCCACATTGAAGCCATGGGCGTGGTACGCACTTTTCAGGATTTGCGTGCTGTATGTCGTCAGCTTCATCAACTCGAACTGCGTTTCGTCATCCAACACATCCAGCGTGCTCACATGAGCGTTGGGCAACGCCATGAGATGCCCATTGGAATAGGGGTAGCGGTTGAGCACGATGAAGGCGCGAGGCGCCCGAAACAGGATGTAATTTTCGGGATCATGGCTGGGGTTCTGAGCCAGGTACTCGCAGAAAGGGCAATGCTCGGGCTTGGGATTGACCATGTAATCCCAGCGCCAGGGGGTGTAAAGACGATCCATAAAGTGGTTTATCAGTAAATGAGAACAAAAATGATGATCGATGGCAACAAAGTGAGGCGTCTTACTGATCTCGCTCTTGTTATGCAGGAAGATCATTTGTCTGGCAACGAAACAAACGTTTCGTCAGCGATCGCAACGTTTTGAGATCGTTTTCTGATTATAGTACAGGTGTTTGACCAGGACAAAGGCCGACGCTCAGGATTCTCCTGGTCAATCAAGAGACGCCACACACATTCTTTGGAGATAACGCGATGATCGATTGGAGTTTTATCATCACTATTTGCGTCATTTTTGGCGCATCTTTGCTAGGCGCATGGCTGCGCTCCCGACGCCGGGACGCATGTCTGGTCTCATTCAACGGTTTTCATGTAACACTGGAGACAATCGATAGCCGTCGCGTCTGGGGCGTATTGGAGGTGCTGCCAACTGGATTGGAATTGCATTATCGCAGCGCCGTGCAGGATGAGCAGCATCTGGAAAGCAGCTACATTTTGTATGGCAATGAATTCGAACAAATCCAGACCATTTTTCGCTATGCGGATGATCTCTCCCCCGAAAAACAAAAGCAACGAACAAAAGCGATTAAACGATCTTTTCATCCCGGCCCCATTCGCAAACTGGAGCGAAAAACGCGCAACTTCATCAGCACCGCATCTGCTTCCCTGAGTGACATTCTGGGCATGGCCCTTGGTCGCGCCCGCAAACCGGCGGGACGGTTCATCGATGAAACCAGCGAAACGCATCTAAAACAACTGGGAGACAGTGTGATCGGGCACGTGGGCCAGCAGGCGGACCCCTTGCTGGAACGCCTTGTGGGCACCAAAATCGTGTTCGAAACCATCGAAGATGGCGTTATTCATGAACATGTGGGCATTTTCAAGGAATACACCAGGGACTTTTACGAGATCCTGGATGTGCAATTTCCCTGCCAGGAGGCTATTCCCGTTGCACAACAAAATACAGAAATACTGGCGGGGATGGAGG
>WGCR01000359.1 GCA_015493675.1 Anaerolineae bacterium | reverse complement strand
GATCTCGGCGGTGCGGGCCAGGTTCGCGGTGAACGGGCCCGCAGCCAGCGCCACCGCATCCGCATCCAGCGTTCCGTCGGCGGTGACGACGCCGGTGATGCGGTCGCCGCGGGCCAGCAGACTCAGGGCTTCGGTTCGGGTGCGGATGGTGACGTCATAGCGCCGGGCCGCCTGCCTGAATCCCATCAGCGCTTCGTGGGCCGAAAGCCAGCCATCTTTGGCGCGGAAAGTGGCGGCCAGGGCCTCGGGCGCCAGATAGGAGAAACGTCGGTGCAGCTCGTCGTCAGCCAGATATTCGACATCCGGCAGGCCGTGGGCGTGTTGATAGGCCACCCGCTCCTGCATTCGGGCGGCGGTTTCCTCATCCGAGGTTACGAACAAATAACCCTGCTGGTGAAACCCGATATCGCGCCCCGGCAGGTCGAGCATTGCCTGGAAGTTTTCATAGAAATCCAGGCTTTCCTTCATCATGGCGATGTTCACCGGATCAGTGAATTGCGCCCGTACAGCCTGTAACGAAGCTGCTGTGGTTAAGGCTCCCAACGTGGGCTCGCGCTCCAGCAGGACGACCTGAAAACCGGCCTTTCCCAGAAAATAAGCGCTGGCGACGCCGATGATGCCGCCGCCGACGATGATGATGCGTGACATGCCCCACATCATACACGGATTTGGGCAACTTTTCAAATGATGAATGAAACGCAACATCTGCTATAATGGAGACATCTGACGCATGATGGCGGACAGCCATCAGCCCGTTTTCTCCGCGATTGCCGTGATTGCTTTCGCTCACATCGTCGATTTGAGAGCCTTCTGTGAACAACCTTAATGACATTATCGAGCAGATTCGCCATGATTTTGAGGCAAAAAATGCGGCCCGGGACACCGCGCTCAAACGATCTCGGGAGCTCATCCGCTATTGCTCGCTCAGCATTCGGGCCTGCCATCGTCACGAGTTCGACCAGGCCCTGGACTTGCTGGGTAAAGTATCGGAATTGGCGGCGCAGATGACCGCCGATTTGATAGCGTATCCGGATCTCTATTATGCTGGCTACACCCGCGACGCCCTGAAAGAGCTGACCGAGGCGCATCTGGTTTATGCGCTCATTCATCACGACCTTTTGCCCACGCCCCAATCGCTGAATGTTCCTCATAGCGCTTATCTGGGGGGATTGGCCGAGGCCGCTACCGAAATGCGCCGCTATATCCTCGATCTGGTTCGCCAGGATCGACTGGAAGAAGCGGAAGCCTATTTTGACAAGATGGATGACATTTACAGCGTGCTGGTCACCATCGACTTTCCGGACGCCATTACGGGCGGTTTGCGGCGTCAGACCGACATTGTGCGCGGGGTTACCGAGCGCACTCGCGGCGATCTGACCGTGGCCGTGCGTCAGCGCAAGCTGGAGCGGGCGCTGCGCGATTTCGAGGAGCAGGTGAGCAACGCCTGATATCCGCCCATGCCCCGTCACCGTGACGTCATCTCAGCCAGCGAAATCGGCCAGTGGACCTATTGTCACCGGGCCTGGTTTTTGTCGCGGGCGGGCGAGGTCAATCGCAACGCCAGCGCGCTAACCCGCGGCGTTGCGCAGCATCAGCGCCACAGTCGCACTGTGGCCCGCTCGCAGACCCTGCGTTGGCTGGCTTTTTCGCTGATTTTCCTGGCATTTCTGATTTTTCTGCTGACGGTCATCGCGGTTTTTCTTTTCTGACGTCCATTCCCTGTTCATCTTTAGCATTGTCGCGTATGCTTTCCGATAAATCCACTTTTTTCGCTCTGGGGATTGTGCTGCTGGTGGGGCTTTTGGCGCTGATCGTCTGGAGCCTGAGCCTGTTCGCCAGATGGTTCAGTGCGTGGCGGCCTCAGGGCAGATCCATCATTATCTTGCCCCTCAGCCGGTGACGCAATTCATGGCGCTTTTGCTTGTTCTCGCGCTTCTTTTTCTGGGGCTGGGATTGTTTTTTCTCGCGCGGCGGCAACGGAAGATCAGCGGTCTGCCCGAAGGCGAGATCATTTACACCGATGCGGGCGATTGGCGGCGGAACGAGCGGCCCTTGTTCTCAAACCGTTATCGGTTGACCGGCAAACCTGATTATCTGGTGCGACAGGGCGGCGAGATTATTCCGGTTGAAGTGAAATCGACCCGGCTGAACGGGCGTCCGCCTTATCCGTCGCACACGATGCAACTGGCCGCCTATTGCCTGTTGGTGGAGGATGTGCTGGACGTACGACCGGCCTATGGCATCCTCAAATACGCCGACGCCACCATCAGAATAGCCTACACCGATGCTCTGCGCGAGGAAGTGCTGGGCGCGCTGGCGGCCATGCGGCGGGCGCAGGGGGCCAGCGATATTCCCCGGAGCCACGAAGACGCCGTCCGCTGCCGTTTTTGTGGCTACCAGCGGATCTGCGACCAGGCTTTGAAGACCTGATCACAACTGGTTTTACGCATGCAGAATGGCCCATTCCAGACCGTCGGCCAGGGCCTGCCAGCTCGCCTCGATGATGTTGGCGCTGGCTCCCACGGTGGTCCAGCGCTGTTTGCCATTGCTGAAATCGATGAGCACCCGGGTGGTGGCCGCGGTGGCCATGTGCGTATCCAGAATGCGCACCTTGTAGTCTGTCAGATGCACTTGTTTGAGCGCCGGGTAGTTCACCTCCAGCGCTTTGCGCAGGGCCTTGTTCAGGGCGTTGACCGGGCCGTTGCCCTCGGACACCTCGTGAAAAACCCTGTCGCCGATTTGCACTTTGACCGACGCCTCGGAGAAAAGACCGCGGCCCTGGCGATGCTCCACATTAGCAGTAAAATCGATCATCTTGAAGGGAGGCTGATAATTATCCTGAGTGCGGCGCAGCAGCAGCTCCACGGACGCATCTGCGGCCTCGAACGCGAACCCGCGATGCTCCAGCTCCTTGATCTGGGTCAGCACCGTGCGTTCCTGCTCCCGGGTGACGCCCTCCAGGCCCATCTGCGCCCGCTTGACCGCGATATTATCCTTGCCCGACAGGTCAGAGACCACCACCCGCATCTTGTTCCCCACCAGCACGGGATCGATGTGCTGGTAGCTGTCGGGGTTCTTGACCATGGCGTTGACATGCACGCCGCCCTTGTGGGCAAAAGCGCTGCGTCCCACGTAAGGCGCGTGCTCGTCCGGAGCCAGATTGGCCAGCTCGCTGACGAAGTATGACACCTCGGTGAGCTTGCGCAGTTGCTCGGGCGTCACCGCCTGGATGCCCATCTTCAGGTTGAGATTGGCGATGATGGGCAGTAGATCGCTGTTGCCGCAGCGTTCGCCATAGCCGTTGATAGTGCCCTGCACATGCACCACGCCCGCCTGCACCGCGGCCAGGGCGTTGGCCACGCCCACCGCGCCGTCGTTGTGGGTGTGAATCCCCAGCGGCGCGGTGATCCCGGCCGCCTTTACCTCGCCGATGATGCGCTCGATCTCCCAGGGCATGGAGCCGCC
Organism: Anaerolineae bacterium; assembly: GCA_015493675.1. Taxonomy (GTDB): domain Bacteria; phylum Chloroflexota; class Anaerolineae; order J102; family J102; genus M2005. The sequence goes on along the minus strand of WGCR01000359.1, from coordinate 1,270 downwards.
GTTGGTGTCGGCCAGCACGATGACGTCGGCGCCGCCTTTTTCCGCGGCCTTCAGCGTGCGCAAGGCGTAGTCAGGATCGGCCTTGTAACCGTCGAAGAAGTGCTCCGCATCATACACCACCTCCTTGCCGTTTTCCTTCAGATAGGAAACGGTGTCGTAGATCATGGCGACGTTCTCGTCCAGGGTGGTGCGCAGCACGTCGGTCACATGCAGAGTCCAGGTCTTGCCGAAGATGGTCACCACCTCGGTGTTGGTGGCCAGCAGCATCTGCACCTGGGCGTCCTGGTCCACGGGCGTACGGGCCTTGCGGGTGGAGCCGAAAGCCGCGATTTTGGCCCGCTTGAGCTGCAATTCGGTCTGCGCCCGCTCGAAGAAATCCATATCCTTGGGATTCGAGCCGGGCCAGCCGCCTTCGATGTAATGGATGCCGAGCTCGTCCAGTTTGCGGGCGATGCGCAGCTTGTCGCCAGAGGAAAAGTTGACGCCCTCGCCCTGAGTGCCGTCGCGAAGGGTGGTGTCGTAGAGTTGAATGGTGGGAGCGTTGGGAGTGTTTGGGAACATGATAGTTACAGGATGGGAGGAGAGGAATATTGGCAGGATTGCCGTTGGGATTGCGGAAAACTTCAAAATTCTTTATACTTTGCATGACAGCTTTATCGGAGGCATCGTCATGCAACTGGAAGATTATTTCAACTTCTTGGCGCCCAATGACATACGCATCAAGGGCAGCCGCATAGGCATCGAAACGGTTTTGTACGACTACATCCACCGGGGAATGACGCCCGAGGAGATCGACGCGCGATATTGGAGCATCACCCTGGAGCAGGTCTACGCCACCATCCTCTACTATCTGCACAACAAAGAGGCGGTGGGCCAGTATCTGGCCGACTGGATCGAGCATGGCGAGCGCATGCGCCGGGAACAGGAGGAGAATCCGCCTCCGGTTATTCTCCGCTTGCGGCGTCTCAGAGAGATTTATGGCCAGGATGCTGCTCGCATCGTGCGGGAGCAGCAAGAGGCGGCTTATCGACAGGTTCTGGCGGAACGCGGCCCGGTTTATCGAACTGAAGGCCAGGAATGAGCCGTATCAAGTTTTTGCTGGATGAGCATGTCAATCCAGCGCTGCTTCGCGGGCTAACTCAACGCGATGCTGACATCGTTGTGTGGAGGATAGGGAGTCCTGGGGCGCCAGCCTTGGGAACGCTTGATCCTGAGATTTTGCATTGGTGTGAGCGCAATGGATTTGTGTTGGTTACGAACAACCGGGCGT
>WGCR01000358.1 GCA_015493675.1 Anaerolineae bacterium | reverse complement strand
GCAAGATGACGCCCTCCCAGCCAGAGGCGAAAGCGATGTCTTTATCCAGGGCCTGGACCGATTCCAGGCGGGTATCGACCGGCGAATAAGTCTTTTTCCAGCTACGCCCGCCATCGGCGGTATAAAGAATCGCACCCTGCTCCCCCACGGCCCAGCCGTGCAACTCATCCGCCATGCTGATATCCAGCAATTGGCCAACGCCAGAATCAACCTGGGCGCGGCTCCAATTGATCCCGCCATCTTCGCTGTAGATGACAACCGCCGTATCACTGCATTGAGAACTCCTGCAACCCGCCAACCAGGCTTTGTCCATCCTGCCATCATGATCACTATCTTTTATATCCACGCCATAAAGCTTGATGTCAGCAATCCGGGGGCTGCGTTGAGACCATGCTCCTGCGTCATTGCGAGTCAAAAAATAATTGGTGGATGTTGCGGCCATGCCATCGATATCGCCAATGGTTTCGATATCGAACACATTGCCGCTGGCGGGAGTGGCGCGTCGCCAGTGGTAGCCGTCGTCGGTGAAAAACAGGCGGTAACTGCCACCAGCGAAGGCATTGCGTTCATCTTGCGCCTTGACCGCATACAGGAACTTACCATAGCCGCGTCCAATGCCTGAAGGGCTATCAATGATGCCCTGATTTTGCCAGGTGACGCCGCCGTTGGTGGTGCGCCGCACCACGCCATAGCGTCCTACGAAGAAACAATCATTGGGGCTCAGGCAATCGACATCGTAATAGAACTGGTGCGCTTTTTTATCGGGAGGCGGAGCCTGGAATTGTGACCATGTTCTGCCGCCATCGGTGGTGCGGCGATAGGACCAGTCGCCCCCTGCAACATAGCCAACCTGATCGTTCACAAAATCCAGCTTGCGGAAGCGGGGGAAGAGATCGCCGATCTGTAATGACCAGTATGCTGCGCCGTTGGTGGTCAAAAACACTCCCCACGCATCATACTCCAGATCGGAGTCGTTGAACTCGACATCTGAGGTGTGACGAGCGCCCGCGCTCCATGCCCGGCGTTTGTCCAACGCCTGGACGGCGTACAGGGTGCGGTCATCGTCGTTTAGGTCGTAGAATCGATGCCAGGATCCGTCATAGCGCAGGGTGGCGCCCGCACTGCCCACTACATAGCACACGCCGGTGACGCAATCCACGTCCTGGAAGAAGCTGACGGGGAATCCGGTGTCGGACGCGGCGGTCCAGACGCCGCCGCCGTTGATGGTGGCGAGAATGACGCCGTTTGACCCGACGGCCCAGCCCCGATAGGCTGTCTCGAACGTAACCGCGCGCAGGTCGGTGCGCACCTGGATATTCTGGCGCTGCCAGGTTTGGCCGCCATCCTCGGTGTGCAGGATAACGCCGGCATCGCCCACGACCCAGCCTCGCTGATCATCGAAGAAGTAAAGTCCGTGTAAATCGGTGGAAACGCCCGAAGTCACCAGCTGCCAGGTGATGCCGCCATCTTCGGTGTGCAGCAGTCGTCCCTGAGCTCCAGCCGTCCAGCCACGTTGCTCATCGATCATGTCCAGCGCAAACATATCCACGCCGGCTCCGGTATCGCCAGGCAACCATGTCTCTCCACCATCTTCCGTACGGAAGATGACGCCGCTGTCGCCTACGGCCATCCCCTGAAAAGGCGATGTGAAATCGACGGATCGCAGATCGAACTTGGCGTCTACTGAAAGATAGCGCCAACTGACGCCGCCATCTTCGGTGCGAATCACCATGCCGTCACTGCCCACCCCAATGGCGGTGTGGTCATCGAAGGCGTGAAAATCATAGATTTCGCCAGTCGATTTCCAGGCCACCTGCCAGGAGGAGCCGGTTATAGCGCTGGCGGGCTCCTCGAAAAGACCGAAAACGGCCGCCAAAATAATTCCGGATACAAGTATCGCAAAGAGAGCCAGGATGCTTATGTGTTTGGTTTTCATGTTAATTCATGGAGAAGAAAAATTTGGATGGATTCCTGCAGTGAGAATATGTCGTGACAGTGGGGTATTCGTTCATCAAGCCATCTTCTGCTTTCTTCATGAAAACGAGAAAACAGGAGATAAATCTGTTTATTATGATACATGACAGTTGCTCTCTGGGAAAGATCGCGAAGGGTGAGCCGCAATCTTTGTCAAGCACTAGAGCCTGTTGTGAACTTCTCGCCAACTTCGTTTTGTCTTTGCGTCTTTGTCCGAGGATAATTTTCACAGCGGGTGCGTCGCGGGGTAAAATGCCCGCATGGCCCGCAAGATTCTCATCTCCAGTCTTCTCATTCTTTTTGGGGTGCTGCTCGCGTTCGGCGTGCTGGAGATTTTTGTACGCGTTTCGGGCAAGACGCCGCCATCGGGCGAGCCTGCGTTCTTCTGGCAGGACGACAAGCGTTTCGGCTGGTTCCACGCTCCGGGCGCCGAAGGCTACTACTTCAATCCGCCGGGGGAATACAACGCCTACGCCAAAGTCAACAGCGCAGGCTTGATCGATCAAGAATATGCGCTGGAGAAGCCGGAGGGCGTCTATCGCATCCTGGTGCTGGGCGATTCCTTCACAGAAGGCCTGCGCGTACCCATGGATGCGGCGTTTCACAGCGTCCTGGAGCAAAACCTGAACATTGCCGGGAAGCGGGTGGAAGTCATCAATGCGGGCGTGGCCGGATGGGGCACGGATCAGGAGTTGCTCTTTTATCAGGAAATCGGACGGAAGTATCATCCCGATATGGTGCTGTTGGCCTTCTTTCCTGGCAATGATATTATGAACAATACCATCGCCCTGGAGTGCGAAAACTTCGGCTCGGTGCGCAAACCCTATTTCCTGCTGACGGATGGCAAGCTGGCGCTGCACAATCAGCCGGTGGGATCAGAGACAGGCGAGGAGAAAAGCGTCAGTACGGCCCCCAAGCCGCAACTCATTCCCCAACATCCTCCCCTGGCCTTTTTGCAGCCTGTCTTGCAGCATTCCGCATTCTACCGTTATTTCATTCCCCGACTGCGGGTAATTGCCCCTGATTTGGCCCTGAAACTGGCGCAATGGGGCCTCATCAAGCCGGACTCGGAAACCCGCAACGCCGAACAGGGAACCGATTACATCCCCGTTGCCTACGGCGTGTACAAAAGCCCGCTGGAGCCTCCCTGGCAGGAGGGATGGCGCATCACCGAGGCGCTGCTGGCCCAATTGAAATCTGATGTCCAGGCCGATGGCGCCGACTTCCGCGTGGTGGTCATCCCCTCTCAGATACAGGTGGAGCCTGCAGCCTGGCAGCACGTTCTGCAATCTCACCCTGCTATGCAGGCCTATGACTGGGATTTGGACCAGCCCAACCGCATGTTGGCCGATATCCTGAACCGACAGCAGACGCCCTTCCTGGACCTGTTGCCCATTTTCCGGGCCTGGGATGGCCCGACCCTGTTTTTCCCCATCGACGGCCACTGGAATGAACGCGGCCATCGTCTGGCGGGCGACGCCCTCACCCAATGGCTGCTAGATGTCTTCCCCTCCCCATGATCTCACAGTCCACTTTCCACCTTTTTCAGGAGTAAAACCATGAGCCGTCCATATTTGATGATTCCCGGCCCTATCGAATTCACCGATGAAGTCATGTCCGAGATGTCTCGCCCCACGCCCAGCCATGTCGATCCGGCATTCATCGAGGTTTTCGGACAGGCGCTGGAGAGGCTGCGCACTGTGTTTTTGGCGGGGCCCGACTACCAGCCTTTCATCCTGGCCGGGTCCGGCACGCTGGCCATGGATAGCGCCGTCGCCAATTTGGTGGAGCCGGGCGATCGGGCGCTGGTGGTGGATACCGGTTATTTCAGCCAGCGCATGGCCGACATTGTACAGCGCTATGGCGGCGAAGTGACGCTGCTTAGCGCCGCGCCGGGCGAGACCATCACGCCCGAGCAACTGCGCGCCGCCCTGGCTGAGGACGCCTGCGACCTGGTAACCATCACCCATGTAGACACCTCCACTGGCGTGCTCACGGACGTCAAGGGACTGTCCGCAGTGGCGAAGGAACAGGATGCCCTGGTCATCGTGGATGGCGTATGCGCAGCTGCGGCCGAAGAGATGCGTCAGGAGGCATGGGGCGTGGATGTGTATCTCACCGCCTCACAGAAAGCCATTGGCACGCCGCCGGGCCTGGGACTGCTGGTTGCCTCGCCCGCGGCTTTGGCAAAATGGCGCGGACGCAAGCATCCGGTGGGGAGTTATTACAGCGATTGGGGCTACTGGCTGCCCATCATGCAGGCCTACGAAGCTCGCAAAGTCGGTTACTTCGGCACGCCTGCCGTGAATCTGGTCATGGCGCTGAATGTCAGTCTGCAACAGATTCTGGATGAAGGCATGGAGCAAGTCTTTGCCCGGCATGTGCTGCTGAGCAACGCAGTCAAGGCGGGCCTTGCCGCCATGGGCATGACGCAACTTCCCGCCGACATGGCGCACGCCGCCCACACCCTCAGTTGCCCTTGTTATCCCGAAGGAATCGATGCCGGTTTTCTGCGTTTTGTGCGTGCAGAAGGCGCGATTTTGGCCGGAGGTCTGCATCCTGTCGTGAAAAGCAAATACTTCCGCATCGGGCATATGGGCGCGGCCAGCCGGGCCGATGTGCTGACCGCACTGGGAGCGGTAGAAGCGGGCCTGCGTCAGGCCGGCTACGCGGTGGAGCCGGGCGTGGGTCTGGCCGCAGCGCAAGCTGTGCTGGCATGATAAACTGAACACAAAAAGGCGAGCGAGGCTTTTTGGGCCTCGCTCCACCTCATCATAGGAACCCCAAAAAATTAACCACTTGGCCACCTGTGAACACCCTCTCGCTTTGGTTGACTGTCATCCCCCTCGCCAAGGGATAACAGCGCTCCAAATGGTAGTCTTATTTTACAGCTTCTTCTTGTCGAATACAATGCGTATTTCTACGTAATTCTTACAAAAGCTGTGTTGATTCGACTGGCAAGGGCTCGAGGTTTTGACTTCAGGCGGGCTTCTTTGACTTCTGGACATCATGATCCGGGAACCTTTGTAGCCAGATATTCGTTTTCCTGATGAACGCTCATTTTTCGCTATCACCATGAGAGGTGAATCTGATGTTTCGAAAGCTAATTTCCCTGTCACTAATGCTCCTGATTGCAGCGCTGACGCTGACAGCGTGCGGCGCTCCGCCCCCCCTGTCGCAAAACGCCCCTGCATCTGCACCTACGCCAACGCAGATTGTGAAGCCCACAGAGGAACCTGAAACGATTATGTCCGAAATCAATCCAACCGCCAAAGCTACGCTTTCTCCTGAGTCGCAGCCTGTCGCCGATGATGCCGTGACCATTTTGACTCAAACGCTGGATGTGCTGCCAGAGGATGTCACGATCCTCGAAGTTCAGCATGTCGAGTGGCGCGACGCTTCTTTGGGATGCCCGAAGCCAGGCATGATGTATGCGCAGGTCATTACCCCGGGATATCTGGTCAAAGCCGAGGTCAATGGCGAAGAGCAAATGGTGCACATGAACGAACAGGGAAAAGGACAGGTCTGTCCGCCCGAACGCGCCCAACCGCCAGCCAGTCCCCAATAATCAGCCGGAGTTGCAGCGCTTATCCTGATTCACCAAATGAATGAGTAGCGTCCGATCTGAGTTGGTGGGTCACGGCGACAGATCGCAACTCATTTAGATGTGTCCATTTTCGGTTGAGCTGCGTAGGCCGCCCTCCAGCTTGTAGGGCTCTATAGCCCGACCTCCGGGAGGTGGGTGCAAAGGCCGTGGAGAAAATTTCCATTCTTGCCTGGCGAAAAGGTGGCAGGCAGCAAACAAGTTATCACCCACCTCCCGGAGGTCTTGAAAGCAGTCCTGCGTTCACCAGACTCGACCTCCAACTCATTTTGGACACACCCAACTCATTTTGGAAGCCTCCTCTATTTTTCATCCCCGCAAGAGCCGGATATCAATCTTCCGGCTCTTTTTCTTTGCGAAAGGTCTCGATGCGTTTCCGGGCCAGAGCCACATACTCCTCGCTGATGTCGTAGCCCACAAAATGCCGTCCCGATTCCAGCGCCGCCAGAGCAGTGGAACCACTGCCCAGGAAGGGGTCCAGCACGATTTCATCGGCAAAAGTGTAAAGCTGGATCAGCCGCCGGGGCAGTTCCACCGGAAAAGGCGCAGGATGCCCGACCCGCCGGGCGGAAACCGTGGAAAATCGCCACACGCTCTTGGTGTATTCCAAAAACTCCTCGCGGGAAATGGTATTCTCCCGGCCCAGACGCTCCCGCTTGAAGCGGCCTTTGGAAAACACCAGAATATACTCATGCACGTCGCGGATGATAGGGTTGCTGGCCGATTGCCAGCTCCCCCAGGCGGTGGATGATCCCGCACTGCCTCCCTTGTCCCAGATGATCTCCCCGCGCATCAAAAACCCTTCCTCAATCATCATCTGGTTGATGAAACTGGCCAAGGGGATGTAGGGCTTTCGGCCCAGATTGGCGACATTGATGCACGCCCGTCCCCCCATCACCAACACGCGAAAGGTCTCGCGAAAAACGCCCCGCAGCAGCTCCAGATATTCATCCAGCGTCAGGTCCTGATCGTAGATTTTGCGGGCGTTGTAAGGCGGCGACGTCACCATCAAGTGCACGCTCTCATCGGGCAGATCGCGCATCATCCGGCTGTCTCCCGGAATCACCGCATCCAGCGCCGCTGCCGGAATCGGATTTTCGATATAGGGACTGGCGTCATCGATGCCGGGCAGATGTTGATACATGCGGCTGTTATAGAAATAACTGGCGTTATGATTGGCGCGACTGCCGGCGCCGAAAGCGGATGTCCTGGTTTCAGGCTTGCGTTTTTTCTTTCCCTCCACTTAGCTCCCCCTGATTTTTTGATAACGAAAACAGCCTGTGAGATGATCATTCACCAATCCCACAGCCTGCATGAAGGCGTAGCAGATAGTTGGCCCCACAAATTTGAACCCCCGAGCTTTCATGTCCCGGCTCATGGCCCGCGATGCGGCGGTTTCGGTGGGGATTTCCGCCAGCGTGCGCCAGGCGTTGTGCTGCCTCCGTCCATCCACAAACCCCCAAACATAAGCGTCGAAACTGCCGAAGGCAGCCTGCACATCCAGAAAGGCCCGGGCGTTGGCAACGGCGGCCCGAACTTTGAGTCGATTGCGGATGATGCCGGGATTCGCCAGCAGCTCGGCGATCTTTGTCTCATCGTAATCCGCAATCTTTGCGGGATCAAAACCATCAAACGCCGCTCGATAGGCGTCCCGTTTGCGCAACACCGTGCGCCAGCTCAACCCCGCCTGCACCCCTTCCAGGATCAGAAATTCGAACAGCAAACGATCGTCATGCACGGGCGTTCCCCATTCCTCATCATGATAGGCGGTGCACAGGGGGTCATCGTGAACCCAGCCACAACGGGGGCGCTGGTCGGATAAAAAGAGGATGTCCGGATTCATGGCGTCATTGTATCATGCCCGCGCGCGCCCTCCTAACCCGCTCATTCCTGGTCGTCGAACGCTCCTGTCCAATACGACATGGTGACCAGATCATCCCGCACAAACCAGCCGATGCGCTGCCAGAAATCAACGGCCTGAACATTCGTCTTGATGACAAAGAGATGACATTTATTGATGTCGATGGCTCGCAGCGCCGCCAAAACCTGCGACACCAGCGCCCTGCCGATGCCCTGCCGGCGATAAGCCTTTTCCACGGCCAGATGCTGGAGATAGCCGCGACGTCCATCATGCCCGCACAGCACGGTTCCCACCAGCCTGTCGCCATCCCGGGCCACAAAGCTGAGGCCTGGGTTACGCGCAAGATAGCGGGCGATGTGCTGGCGTTCATCCGCGGGCCGCAGCCCCATGCCCTCGGTGATCCGCCACAATGCCATGGCTTCATCATAATCGGCCATGGTCATGGCCGAAATCGTGATCTCGGTCATTTTGTTATCAACATGACATGCAATTCGCGCGGGCCGTGAGCGCCCAGGGTCAGGGTCTGGGCAATATCGGCGGTGCGACTGGGGCCGGTGACGATGACGGTATTGCTGCTGGCGACAATCTTTTGTGCAGTTTCATCATCGGCGAGCCAGGCGGCGATGTCGGCGTAGAGCCTGTCGGCGGGCAGCAGGGCGATGTGAATGTCGGGGATGAGTGAAGCCAGGCGGCCGTGCCGATGGTCCGCATGCAGCACGATGCTACCCGTGCGAGCCAGGCCCGCGGCAGCGCCGGTAACGCCCACCAGCAGCGGACGCAGCGCCTCCAGCGCCTGCTTGCGCTCTCCCGGCAGACGGCTGACGACCAGATCGATGCCGCGGGCGTTCAGGGCCGCGGCCAGGCCCGGCAGGGGCAGCGCCGCGGGCGTCCAGCTCATGACCCGGCTCTGGCCCTGCTGCTGGCATATCTCGGCTATCAGATCAGCGGTCGCCTCGACCGTAGCGCAGCGATGCGGCGCGCCCTGCACAGACCGCAGCGCCTCTTCGAAAACATCGATGAGCGGCTGTTCAAAAGACGGCGGTTGGGGCGGCGGAGGCGTCACGCCGGTGACATCGGGCAAAAGCGCCCGTTGCTGCGCCCGGCGAATGCGTGCCAGGATTTCAGTTCGTGATGAAGTCATGGTGGGAGATAAGGAGAGAAAGAAGATTGGTCGGGCGTATCTTCACGGACTCGTCCGGTTTTGTCAACGCGGCAACCGATCCATAAAGCCGCGAATGGCGTTGATCAGCAGTTGTGGCTGCTCCTGCATGAGCATGTGTCCGCCCCCCTCGATCAGAGCGAAATCGGCATTGGGCAGCTTCTCCGCCATGTAGCGCCCATACTTTTCGGGCGTCATCACATCCATGCTGCCCGAAACAACCAGCGTGGGTATGGCAATGTCCGCCAGTTGCTCGCGGATGTCGAAGACATTGCAGGCAGCCCAATCCCCATACATCACTTCCGGCTCCACGCTGTTGAACTGCTTGAGGAATTGGCGTTTTTGCTCGGGCGTGGCCTTCTGACCATAAGCCCAATTCACCAGCAGCGTTCCCACGCCGTTCATATCGGTGCGGATGCCATTGAGAATGTCGGGGTGCACGCGCAAACGCGCACCCGTGGCCACCAGCGCCATGCCTTTCAACATATCCGGATAACGCCAGGCGAAGGTCTGGGCGATGGCCCCGCCCATGGAATGTCCCGCCAGAACGAATGGCGGCAGGTCCAGCGCCTGCGCCCAGTCATGCACCACTTGCACATATCCCTCAATGCTATCCCGGCCCGGGCCTTCCGATTTGCCATGCCCCGGCAAATCCAGGGCGTACACATCGTGGCCGGGCAGACGGCGCAAGCCGGGCGGCCAGTGATAAAGATTGCCGCCAGCGCCGTGAATCAGCACCAATGGCGTGGGCGGCGTGTGGGGGTCATCTTGATGAAAAGTGTAGTGCAAGCGCTGGTTATCAACGGAAAGGGTCGGCATCAGATATTCACTCCGATAAGGTGAGAGGATAATAGGTCATTGTTGGTACGTTTCTTCTCCATCAAACAGGTCTTCCAGCAAACGCTCAGCCCGGATCATGCGTCGGGCGCCGGTTTTGGCCCGCAGCACGATGGAATGTGTCATGGCAAAGCCGCCGGCGTAATGCACGCCGTCCAGCAACATGCCGTCGGTGACGCCGGTCGCGGCGAAGAAAACCTGGTTGCTGAGGATCAATTCATCCTGAGTCATGATCCGGGAGATGTCCAGCGCGGCCGCCATCACCTGCTGGCGTTCTTCTTCCGATTGGGGGGCCAGACGCGTTAGCATCGCCCCGTGCAGCGCCTTGACCGCACAGGCCGCCATGAGCCCCTCGGCTGAGCCGCCCACGCCCATGAGCACATCGATGCCGCTATCAGGAATAGCGGCCAAGATGGCGCCCGTAATATCCCCGTCCCGACGCAGCGCCACGCGCGCCCCCGCCATGCGGATTTCCTCGATGAGGTCCTGATGGCGGGGACGATCGAGCACGAAAACCACCAGATCGCGGATGGTCTTCTTTTTGATGCGGGCGATCATTGCCAGCGTCCAGGCGGCGGGCGCGTCCAGCGCTTCTTTCACCAACGCATGAGCGACATCCCGATCCACCACCAGCTTTTCCATATAGACGCCGGGAAAAGGTGACCACATGCTGCCCCGCGGGGCGACGGCCACCGCAGACACCGCGCCCGAACGTCCATGCACCAGGAGATTGGTGCCGTCGATGGGGTCCAGAACAACGTCCATTTCTGGCCCGGCGCCATTGCCAATGGCGTTGCCGCTGTCCAACGCCGAATGCAGTCCGCTTTTGGCCTCCTCGCCAATGATGATGCGGCCATTCATATCGATTTCATTGAGCGCGCGCACCATTGTTTGGATGGCTGTTCGATCCGCTTCGATGCGTTTGCCCAGCCCCATCCAGCGGCCAGCCTGGATGGCGGTGGCTTCGGTCACGCGCACCAGGTCCAGCCCGAGATTGCGACGCAGTGGTTGGTTCATGATGCTTGCTCCGGCATATCAAAAGAGATCTACAGCAGTAAGAAGGTCCACATTCTCCCAGGCCTGCATCCCGCCTTCAAGCACAGTCAGGTTTTTGAAACCCTGCTGTTGCAGCACATAGGCTGCGCGGCGGCTGCGGCGCGTGGTGCGGGCCACCAGCACAAGGGGAGCGTCTTTGGGAATATCCGGCGGCTCCTTCAGCAATTTCGATAGCGGCGCATTTCGGGCCTGGGGGATGTGGCTGCGCTTGAATTCGCGGGGCTCGCGCACATCGATCACCAGGGGCGGGTTGGGTGAGCGCAGCGCCTGATAAAGAT
>WGCR01000357.1 GCA_015493675.1 Anaerolineae bacterium | reverse complement strand
TAGCCCGGCGACTTCATCGCCGGGCGTGGGCCGCATACCACGCGACAAATCTTCCGACGATAACGCGATGTTCCCCCCAATTGGAACGCACCCGTAGACGATGGACGATGACAGTGTCGAATCCCACCGTCCTTGGTCTATCGTCATCGCATTTTTGCCGGTATCGGTGCGGGCGAGCCCGAGAGACGGTCAGGGGCGGTAGGGGAAAACGGAGATCGGGCAACTGCGTATTCGGGGGCAATGGAATTTTCTTCCCACCTGTTTTGCGGGTAAAATAGGTGATTGGATGATTGCTCGATATCAGCAATTCTCCTCTCTCGCCCATGTCGAAATCAAAAAGACTCTTTCTCCTCCTGTTATTGCTGGCGGTCGTTGCCCTGGTTTTGGCCGGATGCGGCCGTTCGGCAGCCTCTGACGCGGGCTCCGGCGCCACGCCCACTGCCGCAGCGCTTGAGGCTCAAACCGTCGCGCCTGTGGTCCAGCCCACTGCTACCGCTACGCCGATTACGCCGATTACGCCGATTCCGGCTACGGCAACTTCTGAGCCCTCGGCGGCGTCAGCGCTGGCGGTTTATTGCGCACCCAAATTGCCGAGCGCGTGGCGACAATCCTTGCAGCAGGCTTTGAGTCAGCAGCCGGTGATGTGTGTAGATAATCTGGCGGACGCCCGTATCCATATCAACCTGGAACCCCTTTCTCTGGCCGGAGATCAGATACTGGCCCGGCGTTTTTATGCGATCGCCGCGCCTTTTGCCACCGTTCGGGATGATATTTCGCTGGCAGAGTTGCAGGCCCGCTGGATGGGGGATGGCGGGGCATTGCTGGTCGCGGAGGAGGCCGCCGGGCCTCTGGAAATTATTTTTGGCGAGCCTCCGTCTCATGTCATCCCCGCAGCGGAGCTGGCTTCCGCCCTGGCTGAAGAAGAGAACGCGCTGGGCATCCTGCCCTTTGATCAGCTAAATCCCACATACAAGACCCTGACGGTGGATGGGAAGAACTTGCTGGATAAACGTCTGACGCCCGAGGATTATCCCTTGGCCGTGGCCCTGACTCTCTCCGGGCCTGATGCGGACAAGGCTTTGCCTTTGGTTGCGGATGTCATCCAGCCTGCCACCAACCGGGATACGGCGCGGATGACCACGTTAATCATGACCGGCGTCACTGCCATGTCGCGCGGCACCGCCGAGAAAATGGAGCAGAAAGGCGTCCTTTACCCGGCGCTAATCATCTCCGACACACTCAGCGCCGCCGACATCACCCATGTCAGCAATGAAGTGCCTTTCATCGATGGTTGCCAGGTGAATAACACCTACATGAACCTGATTTTGTGCAGCGATTATCCCTATCTGAAAGCATTGCGGGCCATCGGCGTGGATATTGTGGGTCTCAGCGGCAACCATGTCAATGATTTTGGTCGGGAGGGCGCGCGCGAGTCCCTGCAATTCTACAAGGATCAGGACATCCCGGTTTATGGCAGTGGATTGAATGAGGAAGAAGCCTGCAAGCCTCTGATGTGGGAGTCCAATGGCAATAGCTACGCCTTTTTGGCGGCATTGGCCTGGTGGCCCGAGGAAGCCTGGGCGACAGCCACCGAACCGGGCGCTTGCTATTATTACAACAACCGGGCGAAGATCATGGATAGGATCCATCAGCTTAGCCAGCAGGTGGATATTGTCTCGGTAGAGCTGCAATTCGAGGAGACTTACAATCCCTGGCCCACGCGGGATCAGGTGGAGGAGTTTCGGGCGTTGCACAATGCCGGGGCTGATATTGTCACCGGCGTGCAGAGTCACGTGCCTCAGGCGGTGGAGCCGTATGGCGCTCCCGGGCAGGGCGACCCGGCCATCATTCTCTATGGTTTGGGCAATCTTTTCTTCGATCAGATGCAAAGCTGGGAGACCCGCACCGCACTGATTCCCCGGCATACGATTTATGAGGGACGCCTGCTCAATACCGAATTGCTAACGACAGTGTTGGAGGATTTCGCTCAGCCGCGGTGGGCCACGCCCGAGGAGCGGGCTGAGATCTTGCGCACCATTTTCGAAGCCGCTCCTCCCAGGGATCGGTTACCCGATATTCCCACGCCCACGCCTGCTCCCACCCCTACGC
>WGCR01000356.1 GCA_015493675.1 Anaerolineae bacterium | reverse complement strand
ACGATCACCAGCTCCCGAGCGCCAGCCTGCACCAGATTGCCCGCCCCGGCTTTCTCCCTCCGCCTATCTCAAGATCAGCGATGGCTGCAACGCCTCCTGCGCCTTCTGCACCATCCCCGGCTTCAAGGGCAAGCTCCGTTCTCATCCTTTCGAGAGCGTGGTGGCCGAGGCGGGCAATCTGGTGCAGGCTGGCGCTCGGGAGCTGGTGATCGTGGCCCAGGACACCACCGATTATGGCCGCGATCGCGGCGAGCCCGACAGCCTGGCCCGTCTGCTCAACGCCATCGCCCGCCGCACGCCGGGCCTGGACTGGCTGCGGCTGATGTACGCCTATCCGGGCCATGTCAGCGACGAACTCATCCATGTGATGGCGGAGACGCCACAGATCCTGCATTATCTCGACATCCCCTTGCAGCACGGGCATCCCGCCACGCTGCGGCGGATGCGACGGCCCAGTAATGTGGATCGGGTGTTGCAGACCATCGAGAAGCTGCGCGCGGCCATGCCCGACATCGCCCTGCGCTCCACCTTCATCGTCGGCTACCCCGGCGAGACCGAAGCCGAATTCCAGGGCCTGCTGGATTTCATCGAGGCCATCCAGTTCGACAAGGTGGGCGTGTTCAAATTCAGCCCCGAGCCGGGCACGCCCGCAGCCGCCCTACCCGATCAAATCCCGCCCGATGTGCAGGAGGAACGCTGGCATCAGGTCATGGTCCTGCAGCAGCCCATCTCGCTGGCCCGCAACCGGGCGCAGATCGGGCGCACCCTCACAGCCCTGACCGAGACCCATGACGACGGCATGACCCTGGCTCGCACCTATCGCGACGCCCCCGAAGTGGATGGCTACGTCATCATCCCCGGCGAGTTGCCCCTGGGCGAAATGGTGGAGGTGAAAATCGTGGACGCGATGGAATATGATCTGGTAGGAGAAATAATTAATGAGGTTCTTTTGGATTTCAGGGGGTGAGATGCCGGACGGATTGCGAATCCGCCCTGGGAGCTCTCTGCATCCAGCCGGATTGCGAATCCGGCTGGTCTGATAAAGCCAATGCCCCTGAAATCCTGTTGAGCCATTAATGATTATTAATGACTGATGAGTAAAGAGGGCGTCTATTGTCTGAGACATGCAACGGCGCGCCAATCTTTAATCTTCAATCATTAATCATTCAACTTTAGGAGCATCTCATGAGCAAAAAAATCCTTGTCACCGGCGGAGCCGGGTATATCGGCAGTCACACCGTACGCGAATTGCAGCGCCAGGGCTACGACGTCGTCGTTTTCGATAATCTGGTGCACGGCCATGCTCAGGCCGTTGAAAACGCCCCCCTCATCGTGGGCGATCTGCTGAATCCCGATGAAATCAGCGCTGTTTTTCAGCAACACCCCGACATCGCCGGCGTCATTCACTTTGCGGCTTATGTCGAGGTGGGCGAGAGCATGAGCCAGCCAGGCAAATATTTCCGTAACAACATCCAGGGCAGCGTCAATCTGCTTGACGCCATGACCGCGGCCGGGGTGAAGCATCTTGTTTTTTCCTCCACCTGCGCCGTGTATGGCACGCCCGAACATGTGCCTGTGACCGAGCAAGAAAGCGCCAAGCCCGAGAGCGTCTACGGTGCGTCCAAGCATCTGGCCGAGCAGGTGATGGCCTGGTACGACCAGACCAGGGGCGTCAAATTTACGCCGCTGCGCTATTTCAACGCCTCCGGGGCCAGCTTCGACGCCCGCATCGGCGATGAATACAAACCCGCCAGCCGTCTCATTCCCATCCTCATGGAATATCTGCTGGGACAACGGGAGCGCTTCTTCGTTTATGGCAATGATTATCCCACGCCCGACGGCACCGCCATCCGCGACTATATCCACGTGGATGATCTGGCCACCGCCCACATAGCCGCTCTCAATTATCTGTGGAACGGCGGCGAGAGCATGGCCTTCAACCTGGGCACGGGCCAGGGCAGCAGCGTGCTGGAGATCATCAACATGGTGCGGGAGGTAACGGGCCGGGATTTCGAGATCGAGTTTGGCCCGCGGCGCCCAGGCGATGCGGTGCGCATCTGGGCCGACAACGCCCGAGCGAAAGAAGTCCTGGGCTGGCAGCCCCGCTACGGCCTGCGGGAGATCATCGAAACCGACTGGCAGTGGCACAGCGCGCACCCGAAAGGGTATGAAGATTAGATAGTAGATATTGGATATTCTCGTCATCCAATACCGAGTCCACTGCAAAAAGGTTATTTCACCACGGAGACACGGAGGACACGGAGAAAATAGTAGTGGTTCACGGAGAAAAATCTCTCAAAACCTCACTTTTTTCTTCCTCCGTGCGCTCTGTGTCTCCGTGTTGAAGGTTTTTTCAGTAGAGCCAATACCCAATATCCATGATCTACCACGACCTCCCCACCCCTTACTACACATTCGAAACCCTGGACGCTTTTCCCGAGCTCATCCACGCGGTGTTTACCCGCCGCGGGGGCGTGAGTCCGGCCCCCTGGGACAGCCTGAACCTGGGTTGGACGGTGGGGGATGACAAGGCCCGCGTCGAGGAGAACTATCATCGGGTGGCTGCGGCAATCGGTGCGAAGCGGGAAGCGTTGACGACCACCTGGCAGGTGCATGGCAGCCGCATTCTTCTGGCCGATGCGAAGCATCGCGGGGGCAGCCTGGGCAAGGCGGATGGCTTGATCACCAACACGTCCGGCATTCCTCTGCTGCAACGCTACGCGGACTGCACCCCCATCCTGCTGTATGATCCCGAGCATCGGGCCGCGGGCATTGCCCACGCCGGCTGGCAGGGCGTGGTCAACCGCACAGCCGAAGCCGCGGTGCGGGCCATGACCGAAGCCTTCGGCAGCGACCCGGCCCGGATGGTGGGCGCGGTGGGCCCGGCCATCGGCCCCTGCTGCTACGAGGTCGGGCCCGAGGTGGCCGCGGCCATCCGCGACAGCCAGCAAGACCCGGACGATCTGCTACGCCCCAGCCAGCGCCCGGGCCATGCCTATCTCGACCTGTGGCAGGCCAACGCCCGGCAGTTGCAGGACGCGGGCGTGGGTAGCGTCGAGGTGGCTGAGCTCTGCACCGCTTGCCACACCGACATCTTCTTCTCGCACCGGGGCGACAAAGGCAAAAGCGGGCGCTTTGGCGCGGTGGTGATGCTACGCTAATCAATTGATCTCACACAAAACCATCCAGGCGCAAAGAGGGGATATAGACTCCACTGCAAAAAGATCATTTCACCACAGAGACACGGAGGACACGGAGAAAATAGCGGTAGTTCACAGAGAAATTCCTCTCCAACCCCGCGTTTTTCTTTCTCCGTGCGCTCTGCGCCTCCGTGTTGAATGTTTTTTCAGCAGAGGGGATATTATGCGCCTTTCACCATAAATCCAGGAGCGCCACAATGAGGGCAGCCTCGGCCACTCAAAAACTCAGCAACATGCGCCGATTTTCCGCACTTCGCGCAATAAACCTGATAGCTCCCGCATTTCTTACAGCCAAAGACAAGAACCGACTCTGAATCCGTCTTCATGTAACGCCGCAACGGCGTATTGGCCCCGCAAGTGGCGCAAACAACACTGGCTGGATCATGGAAAAACCGGCGCACATAGATTCTGAAGGATTCATATTCGAGAATCAGCAACAATCTGGCAGGCCAGATCACGCTCAATCCCAGCCCGATGAAGGCGAACAGTCTCAGAATCTCATTATCTTCTGGAGACAAATGGAGAGGCAAAATGGGACGGAATTCCGCATGATAGTAGAAAACGAAACTGATGATGAACAGCGCTCCCCAGGGCCAAAGTTCCAGCACAATAGATTTCAGAGACAATTCCGGCGGAAGCGCCGGTCTCTGTGTCTGCAAACGATAAACCAACTTGCCGGGCTTTTTCAAAAGCAGAGGCTGTCTTTGGGAGCGCATGTCGAAATCTACCCCCTCTCATGCTCCGCCAGCAGCGCCTCGATGCGCCCGATGACCATCTCCATGGCCACATCATTATGCCCGCCCTCGGGGATGATGATGTCGGCGTAGGCTTTGGTGGGCTCCACGAACTTCATGTGCATGGGCCGCACCGTGCTCTGGTATTGCTCCACCACCGATGACACCGTGCGCCCGCGTTCATTGATGTCCCGCAGCAGGCGACGGATGAACCGCACATCCGCGGCAGTGTCCACATAGAGCTTGATATCCATCAACTGGCGCAACCGCTTATCGGCAAACACCAGAATGCCCTCCACCAGGATGACGGGACTTGGCAGCACGCGGCGGGTCTCGGCGCTGCGCACGTGATGGGAAAAATCGTAGATGGGCGTATCCACCGGCTGGCCCTGCAAAAGCAGTTGGATATGCTCGATGAGCAGGTCGTTGTCCAGCGATTTGGGATGATCGTAGTTGAGATGGATGCGCTCCTCCCAGGGCAGATGAGCGGCGTCCTTGTAGTAGGCGTCGTGGGGTAGATAGGCGATGCGATCCCAGCCCACGCGATCCAGGATGCGATGCACCACCGTGGTCTTGCCCGAGCCGCTGCCTCCGGCAATGCCGACAACGATGGGATTCAGAGCAGATGATCGGTTTTCAGTCATCAGGATGTCTCCTCGTTGGATTCCCGAGATGCGGCCAACTGCCCGAGCAGGGCGGCAAAGCGCTGGCGGGAGGATTTTGGACCTTGCCAGCGCAAGGCTGCGCCCGCCGATGTGGTCAGCACGCCCAAACGCCAGTAGGGACGCCGCCAGCGCCAGATCAGCCCGGCCAGCGTCAACAACAACGCCGGCAGCAACAGCCATGTCCAGGGTCGACCGCGGGCGCTGAGGGTCACAAAAGTGGTAGGGGCGAGCGTCAGCGTCAGATCATCACCCACGGGCAAAGTGGCGGTTTCATGAATATCCCGGCTGAACAACACCTGATTGGCCGCATCCAGGGCCTGCACCCGGAATCCGCCGTCATCCAGCGCCACCAGACGGAAGAAAAGATTGGCCTCGGGCGCGGCAATGGCCCGTTCGCTGCGGGCCTCGGGAAAATGCACGATGAGCGCATCGGCGGCGCGGGCCCCCTGCTCGATAGCCTGCAATTGCAAAGCCTCATCTCCCCGCTTCAGGGTGATGTGCAGGGCGCTGTTCTCGGCAGTCGCCCGCACCAGCACGCTCCCGCGCATGATGCGCCCGCGGGCGAGAGGCGCGCTCTTTTCCGGACAGCAGAGCGTCAATTGCGAAGCGTCGGCGCTGACCCCCACTGTGAGATCGGCATACGGCGAGAGAGACGCGCTGGCGCCCGGGTCCAGAGTCAGGCCATCCACCTGCCAGCCGCTGAACAGGTTGAGCAGCAGCGCCGCCAATGCCAGCAGCAGTCCCAGCTCGGTCAGCAAAGACACCCATTGACGCCTGAAATGACAATCGCACAGACGTTGCTCCCCGCCCGCTTCCAGCGTGGTCACCTGCATCCGTCCGGCGTCACACGCCTCGGCGCAGGCCCGAAAC
>WGCR01000355.1 GCA_015493675.1 Anaerolineae bacterium | reverse complement strand
GCTGGGCCGCCGGTTGTGGTAGAGCAGCCGCACATCGAAGCCGCGCAAACGCCGGGCCACGGCCGCGCCGATGCGTCCCATGCCGATGATGCCCACGGTGCTGCCGTGCAGGTCGGGCCCGACCCAGCCCATGGGCGTCCACGTCTTCCAGCGCCCGGCCCGCATATCCGCGGCCGCCTCGAAAAAGCGGCGCGCCGTGGCGATCATCAGGCCGATGGTCACATCCGCCACCGCGTCGGAGAGGACGCCCGGCGTGTGGCCCACGGGGATGCCGCGGGCGGTGCACGCGGCCAGGTCGATGTTATCCACCCCCACCGCCATCTGGCTGACCACGCGCAATTGCGAGCCCGCCGCGTCCAGCAGTTGGGCGTCGATGCGGTCGGTGAGCATGGTGAGCAGCCCGGCCACGCCCGCAGCGCGGCGCAGAAGCTCATCGTAAGGCGGCGGGCCCGGCTCGGGCCACACATCCAGCGTCAGATCGCTGGCGGCCAGCCGTTGCATGGCGGGGTCGGGCAAGGTTCGGGTGATGAAGACGCGTGACATAAAGTATCGATCCTTTTGGATTTCAGGGGGTGTTGGCTTTGTCGAACCCGCCGGATTGCGCATCCGGCTGGATACAGAGGGCTTTCAGGGGTGATTCGCAATCCGCCCTGCATCTCACTCTCTGAAATCCTGTTGAGTCAAAATATCTGGACACTGGCGTTTTTTGAATTCCGACACGAATTCACACGAATTTTGCGAAAAATGGAAGAAAAATTCGTCAAATTAGCTCAATTCGTGTCAGAAAATGGCATGAAAGGCAGCCAAAATAATTTTCGCCAGACTCCAGAAAATATCTTTTTGGAGAATCGTCGGCGGAGAAGGCAGGCTACCAGGTCTCCCAATGCACGACCTCGGCCAGCGCCCGTTTGCGTCCCTTGCGGGGCGGACGCTGCAGGGCCGCGGGATC
Organism: Anaerolineae bacterium; assembly: GCA_015493675.1. Lineage (GTDB taxonomy): Bacteria > Chloroflexota > Anaerolineae > J102 > J102 > M2005. The sequence continues at coordinate 3,195 of WGCR01000355.1, read as the reverse complement.
GGCCGGGTAGCCGAAGGAGATGGCCGCGTAGCACATCTTGTCCTCGGGCAGTTGCAGCAGTGCGTGAGCCCGAGCCATGTCGTAGATGTTGGCCATGACCGAGCCGACGCCCAGCTCGTGCGCGGTGAGCATCATGTTCTGCGCGGCCCGGCCCAGATCGAAGACCACGGGCCAGCGCTCGCGCCAATCGCCCGTGACCAGGGCCACGCCCACCGCGGCCCCGGCCAGATGCCCGGCCCACTGGCCGCATTCGCTCAGGGTTTGCAGCCGGGTTTTGTCCCGGATGACCACGAAATGCCAGGGCTGGAAGTTTTTGGAGCTGCCCGCCAGTCGCCCGGCATTCAGGATTTTCAGCAGCGTTTCCTGGGGGATGGGCCGCTCGGCAAAATGGCGGATGGCCCGTTTGGTGCGGATGGCGTCGTAGACGTTCATACAAGCCTCCGGTGGGTCAGGCTTTGAGCGCGTTGTGCAAATGGCGGAGCTGTTCGGCGGTTCCCACGATGATGAGCACGTCGTCCGGGTGCAGACGGGCGTCCGGGCCCGGATTGAGCGCGAAGCCGCCGGTGGCGTTCTGATGCGATTCGTGTGTGCAGTAGAGGGCGATGACCGTGATGCCGAATCGCTGGCGCAGGTTGGCCTCCGAAAGGGTTTGCCCTGCCAGCTCCGAGCCTTCTTTCACCTGGATTTCGTCCATCTCCGCGCCCCGGCCTTCGTCGAACACCACCTCGCTGAGGAATTCAGCCACGTGGGGCCGCAGCACCGTCAGGGCCAGCCGTTGCCCGCCGTAATCGTAGGGCGAGATCACCTCGTTGGCGCCTGCCCGTAGCAGTTTGTGATACGCATCCTGCCGCACCAGCCGACTGGCGATCCAGATGGATGGGTTTAGTTCGCGGGCGCTGAGGGCCACTACAATGTTGGCGTTGTCGTTATTCAGCGTCGCCAGCAGCCGGGCCGCGTGTTTGATCCCGGCGATCAGCAGGGTCTCATCCTCGGTGGCGTCTCCCTTGATGACATGATAATTCAACTTCCGCAGGCGGTCGATGACCTCGGGGTCCTTTTCGATGACGACAAAAGGTTCATTATTGCGCACCAGCTCCGAGGCGGCCGCCTCGCCAATACGCCCAAAGCCGCAAAGAATGGTATGATTTTCCATGTGACGCACCTTCCGAACCGAACGAAGTTGAGTGACTGCCTGGCGAAAGTCCTCGCTGAGGATGGTCGAGAGCAACGACTCGATGGCCCACGCGCCCCAGATCATCGTGGCGAAGATGAGGACGATGGTGAACATCCTGGTATGCTTGCCCACCTCGCCCAGCTCGCCATAGCCCACCGTCGAGATGGTGATGACGGTCATGTAGAGGGCGTTGAGCGGATCGAGGTGGGCCGTAAGCGCGTAACCCATCGTGCCCACCGCAATGATGGCCAGAATCAGGCCCATCGCGATGAAAAATCGGCGGATGTCTTTGGGTCTCAGGCCCAGCAAGAGCGATAGTCGTTGCATGGTTTCATTATCTACGAAACCCGGCTCTTTTCAAAGCGGGCGGTCGAGTTATGGTTTGCGCTATCTCAACTCCCAAACGCTGTCACTCAAAAGGATTTCCCATCATGCCTGACGCCAAACTTGCAACAATCCAAACCATGCTGAGCCAGCAGGGTCTGAAAGGCTGGCTGCTGTACGATTTCCATGAGCTCAATCCCATCGCCCGGCGCATGGCCCCCCTGCCCGAGCAGCTCATGCTCTCCCGCCGCTGGGCCTACTGGATTCCGGCCCGGGGCGAGCCCGCGTGGCTGGTGCACGCCATCGAGCGGGGGCAGTTCGCGGAGTACGAGGCCCGTTTCGTCACCTACAGCTCGTGGCAGAGCTTCGAGCGGGCGCTGCTGGAGTTGACCGATGGCCCGGGCCCCATCGCCTGCGAATACTCGCCCGATTGCGGCATCCCCTACGTCTCCTGGATCGACGCGGGCACAGCGGAGCAGCTCCTTCGCCTGGGTTATGAGCTTCGCTCATCCGCCGATTTGATTCAGGCTATGTACGCCACCTGGACGCCCGCACAGCTTGAAAGCCATCGGCAGGCGGTGCAAATTTGTCTGGATGCTAAAGACAGAGCCTTCGCCGCCATCGGCGAGCGGCTGCGCGCGGGCGCGGCCGTCACCGAGATCGATATCCAGCAGGTGATTCTGGATTACTTCGCGGCCCACAACCTGAATCCCGACCATCCTCCCATTGTGGCCGTGAACGAACACGCGGGCGATCCCCATTACAGTCCCACGCCCGAGCGGGCCAGCCTCATCCAGCCGGACGATCTCATCCTCATCGATCTGTGGGGCAAGATGAAGGATGCGCCGGATGCGGTCTTTGCGGACATGACCTGGATGGGCTACGCGGGCGCGCATCCCCCCGCCCGCATGAGGGAAGTGTTGGATGTGGTGGCCCGGGCCCGGGATGCGGCCATCGCCCTGGCGGACGTCCGCATCGCCGCGGGGGAGCCGGTGCGCGGCTGGGAAGTGGACGACGCGGCGCGCTCGGTCATCCGCGCGGCGGGCTACGGCGATTATTTCATCCACCGCACCGGACACAGCATCGATACGGACATCCACGGCTCGGGCGTGAATATCGACAATCTGGAGACCCGTGACACGCGGCGGGTGATTCCGCACATCGGTTTTACCATCGAGCCGGGCATCTACCTGCCCGAGTTCGGCGTGCGCCTCGAGATCGACGTCTTCGTGCATGACGACCGCCTGGAAGTGACCACGCTGCCTCTGCAATACGAGTTCGTGCGGGCGATGTAAAAAACGCAAACGGGCCTTTTTCGGGCAAAAAAGAACCCCCGCTGATGGTTTCATCGGCGGGGGTGAGATGTTGGAGGTGCGGATTGCGTTATTTCGCTGGCAGAAAGACCAGAAGTTTCGTCCCTTCGCTGTCGTAAAGGGTGAGCATGTCGTTCTGGATGTCGAAGGTGGCGGCGTTGCTCAGATTCTTCAGGAAGGTTTGTTCGGTTTCCATGACATCCGCAGGGTCATTGCAATACATCTCGGTTGACGCCAGCGGGCCGATGCTGATTTTGTCGCCATCCACCTGATAGCCGCCGTTGTAGTTGTTGCATCCGGCGTTGCCTGCCACCTTGCCATCTTCGCCAAAGATGGCGGTGATTTTCTCGGTGGCGAGACTGTCTCTTATACACATCTCCGAGC
>WGCR01000354.1 GCA_015493675.1 Anaerolineae bacterium | reverse complement strand
CGTCGCGGGCGCTGCGCCCGCGACGCCCACCAGCGCATGGGCCCGCCCCGCGATCTGTTCGGGTGAGGCCGCGCCAGAGCCCAGACGCTGCAAAGCGGTCACCAGCTCCGGGCTGACGAAATCGCCCGCGCCCTCTCGCGTAGCGAGGGCCACGATGCGCCCTTCTTCGATGCCGTCGAGATACGTCACCAACCGCTGCACCTCGTAGGCGTTGGCCACCGTATCGAAGCCCTGTTTATCCAACACCTTGCCCGATTTCGGGTCCAGCACGGTGACATTGTAGCCGCGACGTCCAAAGGAGGCGTCGGTCTGCTGGCCCGAGGCGTCGGTGAGGGTGATGAAGGCCTGATCGAAGGCGTGCACCGCGATGTTCACCGGGCTCTGCACGCCCGTGCCGCCGATCATGGCTTGCTGCAATTTCTGGCGCGGGCTTTCGGCGTATTTGAAGCTGAACCACAGGTGATTGACGCCCGGCCGCGGCGTGATGTCGAATTCGTATTCGTTCCAGCCCGGAAAGAGGACGGTGGTGGCGACGCGCTTGCCGTTGAGCCTGAGGGTGAGATATTGATCGGGCGCGCCGGGCCAGGAGAAGGGCTGGGCCCGGAAGCGCAGCTTGCGCGGGGTCGCGTCGTCGCTGCGGAAGATGATTTGCGAGCGGCGGGCCGCGGCCCAAACGCCATCTGCGCCCCCCACATCAGGCTCATCCCCGGCCCAGCCGTCGGCCCGCCACAGATCAGTGTTCTGCGCGCCGAAATCCAGCGTCAGGGGCAGGGGAGCGCCCGGGGTCACGCTGTAAATCTGGACGCCGCCGTCATCGATGATGGGGGCGTCGCCGTGGGGGATGAGCGCCAGCGCGGTTTGCTGGCTGGCCCGCCAGGTGTCGGCGTAGGGCAGGCGGCCCGGCACTGGGGGCAGGATCATCAGGTAACGCACGCCCCACAGGGTGACCACATCTTGCACCTGCTCGCGGGCCGCGGCCAGGGTGGCCTCATCCGCGGGATGCCCGGCCTCGGCGTCGGCGATGGCCTGCACCAGGGGCAGACGGGCGAAATAATCGAACTTGATAGGCGGGTTGCGAGAGGTGTTGCCCGAGATGATGGGCTTGTGATGCGCGGTCATGTAGTACTGGGCCTGGGTGCGTTCTACGCCCAGCACGCCGAAGCTGTTGCGCCAGCCCATGGGGATCTGCAGCACCGCGCCATCGGGTTGGGCCGCAAGCTGCTGGATGGCTGGCGGGATGCGGGCGTCGGTGGTGGGCAGGGGCGTGGCCGCATGTTCGAAAAGTACGCCCGCGGCCAGCAGGATGACGATGAGGGGCGCGAGCCGCCGTCGCCGCTGGTTCACCCGCACTCGCCCCAGCAGCCAGAACGTCCCCCACGCGGCCAGCATGGCCAGCGTCAGCATCAGCACGATGCTCCAGCGGTTGGCGGTGCGGTTGCCCTTGACGAAGGGGATGTAATGCAGCAGGATGAAGGGCATGGGGATGGAGGTCTCCAGCCCGTCGAAGTCGTAGATGATTTTGCCGTAGATCTGCAACAGCGGGCCCAGGGTGAACAGGCCCGCGAGGAGGGCCGCGACGACCCAGCCCCGGGCCTTTCTCCATCCGGCGATGGCGCCGATGAGGGCCAGTCCCGCGGTGACATAGCCCAGGAAGACGGTGTTGATGTCCCGGAAGGGCGCGGTTCCCTCCTGCACCGCTCGCAGCCGCGCCGGCCAGTCTGCGCCCCACAGGGGATGCAGTGCGGTGGGCGTGAACCAGCCCGCCAGATCCGCCGAAAGTTTCAGCGCGTCGCCCCAGCCTCGCAGCAGGAATCCGGCGTGGAGCATGGATTTCACCGTCTCCCAGAAGTAGGGCAGGGTGAGCAACACGGCCACGCCGCCGATCCCGAACAGCGCCAGCCAGTTTCGCCAGGGAACAGGACGACGGAAGAGCGCAGTCCGCCAGGGTCGGGCGAGCAGGATGCACAGTCCCAAAAAGGCCATGAACACCCCGTATTGCATGTCCACCAGCAGGTTCATGGCCCCGAACAGCCCGGCCATGCCCGCATTGCGCCAGGTGGGGCGGGCCATCGTCCGCAGCAGATACAACGCGAAGTAGGGCAGAAAGACCCAGCTCTGGATGTTGTAATGCCCGATGGCCAGGTAGATCATGCGGTTGCTGGCGAAGGCGTAGATGAGCGCGGCGATGATGGCGGCCAGGCGGATGTTGGCGATGGGGGCCCGAGGATTGGCTTTTCGCAGCGACCAAACCGCCAGCAGGTAGGCTCCAAAGCCGGAAAACGCCATCGTCAGCAGGTTGAGCGTGTTGGACGCCAGGGGCCAGTTGGCCGCCACGCCCAGGGGCAGGGCCAGGATGGCGGCCATCAGGTTGTAGGAATAGAGGATCAGCTCCATGCCCAGGGGATAGAAGATGTTCTGGCTGAAGAAGATGGAGCTGTGCAGATCCAATGCCGCGTGCTTGAGCCACCACATGGACCAGATGAAGGTGTACTCATCGTAGGCCCAGGTGTCGGAGCCGGGCACGCGGGCCGCGAGATGACGCAGCACGGGCCAGGTGGCGATGACCGCGAGAATGGCGAGGAGGGTCAGGACGAGGCCTGAACGAAGTTTGGAGCGCATGAGAAGCTGTGAGCGTCAAACGGCGATAAGCATGATAGTTTGATTTGCCCATGGAATTCGCCGCGGATAACGCGGATGTGACGGATTTACGCGGATTTTTTGGATTGAAGAAGGATGGCTGTACTGAAAAAACCTTCAACACGGAGGCACAGAGCGCACGGAGGAAGAAAAAGGTGAGATTTGGAGAGGAATTTCTCTGTGAACTACCACTATTTTCTCCGTGTCCTCCGCGTCTCCGTGGTGAAATGACCTTTTTGCAGTGGAACCAAGGATTTTTCTGCGAAAATCCGCGCTGATCCGATTTTTCTGCGTCATCCGCGGCGAATCGAAAGGTGAGCAATGCGAAAACGTTTAAGGCTGCGAGAACCTGTCAGGTTTGAGTGGGAAAAGACAACCAACTGGCATACGTTAGCAGTTACGAAAAAAGACAGGGGCTTTTCGCCTGGACAAATTTGAAATTGCCGCCGTTGCCGGTAGCGACTTGACGTTTGACGGCGGATATGGCAGCGCCAATAATCAGGATCGTACCACAGAGCAGGGGAAATCCCAACGTTTTATGGTATACTTCACCCCATGCACATCCTTTACTCCGTCCAAACCCGCACGCATCCCGGCAAAGTGCGAGAGAATAATGAAGACGCCCTCGGCACGGTGCTTGATTGGCGTGAAGCGCTGGAATTGAGCGATGAGATATTGCAGCAACGCGGGCATCTTTTTGCCGTGGCCGATGGCATGGGCGGGCATGCCGCGGGGGAGGTCGCCAGCAATCTGGCTATCAGCACCCTCTTCACCGAATACTACACCGGTGAATGGATTGATCCGAAAACGACGTTAGCCGCTGCCATCAAGGCCGCAAACCGGGCTGTTTTCGAGATGGCGGAAGCCAATGCCGCGATGTCGGGCATGGGCACCACGCTGGTGGCGGCGCTTTATCAGCCGCAGCAGGGGCTGATTGTCAACATCGGGGACAGCCGGGCCTATTTATTTCGCTCCGGCAAAATCACGCAGATGACCAGAGACCATTCCTGGGTCGCAGAGCAGGTCAATAGCGGTATTCTCACCGAAAAAGAAGCCGCGCATCATCCTTTCCGCAATGTTATCACCCGTTCGTTGGGCAATGAGGCGCATGTCGAGCCCGATTTCTTTCAATTGCCGCCCCAGCCCGGAGATACGTTGCTGCTTTGCTCGGACGGTCTCAGCAACCAGGTGGCGGATAAGGAGATTTCTGATATTTTGCGGGCTTATCCATTGGATGAAGCCGCCGATCGCTTGTTGGAACTGGCGCTTGAACGCGGCGCTCCTGACAATGTGACTCTGATTCTCATCCAGGCGCAGGGCGGCATCCAGCGTCGGTCCAAGTCCTTCCTGCCCTGGCTGGCGCTGGTGGCGGCCGTCATTATCCTGGGAGGGTTTGTTTTCTGGAGTTTACGGCGAAATAGCCCGCTGCCCGCGATGGTTACTGCGACGCCCGCCTTGGCCATCGCCACCTATACGCCAGTCGTTACGCCGAATGCCAACGCATTTTCTCCGACGCCGACATCGAAGATAGTGAAAACGCCTGTATCTGAATCGTATAGCGCCGCCGCCACACTCCCGGGCCCCGCAGAGTCATTCCAGGATATTACAGACATCGGAACGAAAGATGCGGTTGTTTTGTCCCCTCTCCAGCCCGCCGACGCCGACAGTCTGTACTACATCTCCGGAAACGCCGTAATCGAATCCGTGGCAGAAGACGAGAGCGTGGACGAATTGGTCATCACCTCCGGCGCCGGCACTGGCGATGCGATTTCTTATGCCGCCACACTGGAGAAAAATAAATATGTGGCCATTTCCCCTCCCACGGGTGGCCAGTTGGCGCTAATCGGCTATCTCCAAAAGGATCAGGGAGAAAAGGTTTTGCAGCCATTGCTGTTGCTGGCGCCTTTTAGCGCTGGCAATCAATTTATCGTCCTGTGGGAAAAAGATGATGGGGCAATCCAGACCTTTCTGGACCAGTTCGGTCTAAAAGGACAGACTCTCAAAAAACTGGATGCAACGATTTTGCAATTGCAGTGATGCTGTGGGGACGCCTCTGAGCTTTTCACTCTGGATTCACGAACATCCCTCATTTTTCCTGCTGAGCTATGACCGACACGCTTTCTGCAAAAGACGCCGCCCGCCTGGTTACGGCCCTGCGCAAGCATGATGAACTCAGCCATCGCCGCGTCAGTCCGGGCGAATTGTCACCTGAGATGGCCTTGCTGCGGGCCTGGCAGGCCCGGCGTCTGGCCCGCACCTACGCGGACTTCCTGGCCGATGAGCAGTACGCGCCGGCATGTCGTTTTTTCCTGGATGACATCTACGCGCCCAGGGATTTTTCGCAACGCAACACCGATATCATTCGCATTCATGACTTCATGATGAAGTTCATCCCCGCCCGAGCGCTGAAAACGCTGACACTGGCCATCGAACTCAATAATTTCACCGAGGCGCTGGACGACAAGCTGTTACACGCGTTGCTGGCAGAGGTCGGGATGACTGACAGTCTCTCCGAAGATCAATACGCGGAAGCCTATCGTTTGTGCGACAACTACGATGACCGAGTGAAACAGATCGATATGATCATCGCCATTGGCCGCGATCTTGAGCGCCTGGTTAAACACCGGACTATCGGCTGGACGTTGCGTCTGGCCCGCGGGCCTGCTTATCGGGCAGGCTGGAATGAGCTACAGGACTTTCTGGAGCATGGCTACACGGCCTTTCGGCGCATGGGCAATGCCGATAAATTCCTCGATGCCGTGCATGATCGGGAGTTGCAGATTCTGGACAACATTTACAGCGGCAAGCCTCACCCCTTCGACATCTGACAAATCAATCGAAGTAATGTTCCAGGGCGACCACCATGTGGGCCGTGGCGTAGCTGTTATTGAGCGTGAAAATATGAATGCCGGGAACATCCGCTTCCAGCAATTCGCCCGCCTGATCGACAGCGGCCGCGATGCCAGCCATCTGCTGGTCTGACGATCCATCTGGAAAAGCCACCAGGGTGGCAGTCAAATCGCCCGGAATCCTGGCTCCGCACAGCTTCGTAATCCGATCGATCTGAGAGTATTTCGTGATGGGAAGAAGGCCGGGCACGATGGGGACAGTAATGCCCGCCTTGACCGCCAGATCACGAAAACGGAAGAAATCGTCATTGTCATAGAAAAGCTGGGTAATGACCATATCCGCGCCCGCATCCACTTTTTGTTTGAGATGCTGGATGCTCCGAGTCAAATCGCGGGTTTCGATATGCCCTTCGGGATACCCGGCCACTGCCAGGGAGATCGCATCGCCATAGGTCTCCTTGAGGAAGGCCACCAACTGCCAGGCATATTCAAAACCATCCCGGGCAGGCCGAAAAACTGTCTCCCCCCGCGGCGGATCGCCCCGCAAGGCCACCAGATTTTCAGCGCCATCCGCGATGGCCTGATCCACATAATTGCGCACGCTCTGGCGGCTGGCGCCAACACAGGTAAAATGCGGCACGGCGGTGACATTGTATTGATCGCGGATAGCCTTGACCAGCGATAGGGTGTTGGACTGGGCGCCCCCGCCCGCACCGTAAGTGACCGAAACGAAGCCCACCGGATACCGCATCAATCGCTTCAACTCTTTCTCCAAATGAGATCGCCCTTTGGGCGTTTTGGGTGGAAAAATCTCAATAGAAAGAACAGGACGATCGCTCTGTTGGTAGATATCGCGTAATTTCATAAACGTATCCAGGATTGTGAGGGATGAGATGATCTTGGAAGAACCCGACAACTTACAGGCGTTGACGGACGGCTTCGAAGAGAATGACGCTGCCCGCCACGGCGGCATTTAGCGACTCGACGCCGCGGGCCATGGG
>WGCR01000353.1 GCA_015493675.1 Anaerolineae bacterium | reverse complement strand
CGCTTCACCTTCCGGGCCATCAACAAAGGCGAGTCTCAGGTCAGGTTGACGGACGTCAAGCTCACGGACGCAGCGGGACAGGCTTACGCCAATGTGCAGACCCGGGATGCCCGCATCACCGTGGAGGAGCTGGAAGGCGACCTCAACGGCGATTGTATCGTCGACATCAGCGATATCATGCTGGTGGTGTCGGTCTGGGGCGTGCAAAACGGCCAACCCGGCTGGAATCCGGCGCTGGATCTGGACGCCAACGGCATCATCGACATCAGCGACATCATGATCGTCGTCGGGCATTGGGGCGAAACGTGTAGCAGCGCCAGCGCCGCCACTGGCGAAAACGCTCTGCCTCGCGATGGCCGGGATCAAGGACGCTTCGGTTTCGATCAGACGGCGCAAATGCGCTTCAGCCCCAGCGATGGCGCCGCCTCGCTGCCGGCAGGCGAGTATGAGGTGCGGCTTACCGCTGCCCAGGTACGCGATCTGGCCAGTTTCGAGACGACTGTCATCTATGATGCCAGCCGCTTGCAGGTGGAATCGGTGAAAATCGACGATTGGTTGAGCGTCTCCGGACGCCAGATCATCCCCTTGGGCCCGGATATCGACAACGCGGCGGGCCGTGTCACCTTGGGGGCAGTGAGTTTCGGTTCACAGCCGGGCGCCAACGGCAGCGGCGTTCTCGCCACCCTGCGCTTCCGCGTTATTGCGACGGGGGCATCTCAGCTCAACTTGCAAAACGCCAAGATGACAGACACGCAGGGCGCAGCCATTCCCCTCTCGACCGAATCGGGACGCGTGACCATCGGCAGTGAGGCGGTTCTCTACCTGCCTGCGCTTCATTGATCCTGTCCGATAGTTTGTCCTGCAATGCAACAGCCGCCTCCATTTCCGGGGCGGCTGTTGTATTTGGCCGTTCGCGGTTTGACAAAGGAACAATGATATGTGGCTCCACTGCAAAAAGGTCATTTCACCACGGAGACACGGAGGACACGGAGAAAATAGTGGTAGTTCACAGAGAAATTTCTCTCCAAATCTCACCTTTTTCTTCCTCCGTGCGCTCTGTGCCTCCGTGTTGAAGGTTTTTTCAGTACAGCCGTATGTGAGTTGGAGAAGTGTTGCGGGAGGACAATAGCAAACACCAGATGCAAACAGCTTAGGGCTTTGCCCCGGTCTTGAGCTGCACTTATTTTTTGATATTCTCTTTACATTTTTGAGTGCGTGATATAAGATAGCGGTACAGGCAACGATCGCCTCTATCCTTTTTGATGTTTAACCCGGAGAAAAACAAAATGCCCCGAAGATACCTGTCTAATATCGACGCCGCCTGGCTGCACATGGATGACCCCACAAATCTGATGATGATCACCGGCTTTTTTGAGTTTTCAGAGCCGTTGGATTATGAGCGGCTAAAGGCCACGGTTGAGGTTCGGATGGTTGGACGCTGGCGGCGTTTTCGACAGCGTGTGCGGGAATCGCGATTGCCTCTACGCGGCCCCTATTGGGAGGATGATCCCTTTTTCGATATCGAAAATCATGTTCTCCGCATCGGGTTGCCATCTCCGGGAGACGAAAAGACGCTGAAAGATATGATCAGCAAGCTTGCCAGCAGGCCGTTGGACAGGAGCAAGCCTTTGTGGGAGTTTCATCTCGTCGAAAATCTGATTGGGGGCGGTTCTTTTTTGGTGGTGCGGCTGCATCATGCTATTGCTGACGGCATCGCCTTGATGTCAGTGTTGATGACATTGTGCGATGTCGATCCGGACGCTCCCTGGCCCGAACCCGAGTCGGAGAAGTCTCACCGGCGGCGCGGACGTCGGGTGCGCTCCCTGTTTCATCCCGCTGCCAGCTTTTTCGCCACGACGAAATCGATGGCGGATGAGGGGATGTCGATGCTGTCCAACCCTTCATACCTCATGAAACGGGCATCACAGGCCAAAGCTTTTGGCGAGCGGCTGGCGAGATTGGCGCTTTTGCTACCTGATACGCGTACGATTTTCAAGGGCAATCTGGGCCGCAAGAAAGTCGTGGCGTGGACTGAAAATCTTTCAATGGAAGATGTCAAACAGATCAAGACGGCATTTGGCGTCACCGTCAATGATGTGTTGATGGCAGTGGTGGCGGGCGGTTTGCGGCAGTATCTGCTTGCTCATGGCAAACGCGTGCCAAAGAATCTGAATATCCGGGCGATGGTGCCGGTGAATTTGCGACCGCTGAGCCAATCAGCTAAACTTGGCAATCACTTCGGATTGGTGGTGCTTTCCCTGCCCCTCGGCATCGAAAATCCTTTGGATCGAGTGCTGGAAGTGAAGCGACGCATGGATGATTTGAAGAATTCACCGGAGGCGGTGGTGGGCTACACGTTGCTCGAGGCAATGGGCATGACGCCAGCACAGATCGAAAATCTGGCGGTGCAGTTCTTTGCCATGAAGTCCACGTTGGTGTTGACCAATGTGCCCGGCCCGCGGCAGAAACTTTATTTTGCCGGCAGCGCTATCGAGCGCATTATGTTCTGGGTGCCGCAATCGGGCCGGTTGGGCATGGGCGTCAGCATTTTCAGCTATGCCGGTTCGGTCAGTGTGGGCGTGATGACCGATGACGGTCTGGTTCCGGACCCGGAGGGCATCGCTGAATTTATTGAGAAGGAT
>WGCR01000352.1 GCA_015493675.1 Anaerolineae bacterium | reverse complement strand
GTCCAATCATGCTGTTCACGACGCGGCCCTTGTAAGAAAGGCGCTTTAGCGTCTTTTAGCTTTGAGCCCGGCCCCTTGGCTCCGGGCGGGGGCGGCAGACGAAAACAGCTCTGAAAGCGGCGCTTCCGCCTCCGCTTGGGGCTGAAGGCCCAAGCTCAAAGCTGAAATCGGCTTCAGCCGATTCTGACGATTGCCAATGCCCGAGGTTCGCCAACAGCATCCTGAAGTCGGGCGCTTCAGGCCAGCGCCCGATGTATCTTCCCGCCAACCTCTTCATATTGCCGATATGTAGAAACGCGTTCGGAATTGCATTTTTACGCGCCGCTGATTTACTGACCACCGCTCTGTTTTGCCTTCTCTTTCTGTTTGCAGTACGATCAGCAGCATGATCGCACGGCGTTTTCTGATTCCCATCGTTTTGCTGGCCCTCATCTTGTGGGCCGGGCCTGTTCGCGCTCAGGATGGCCAGACGCAATACACCGTGCAGCCGGGCGACACCTTGTCTCTTATTGCCGGGCGTTTCGACGTGCCGGTGGATTTGCTGGCTCAGGCCAATGAGATTACGAATCCCAACCTCATCCAGGTGGGCCAGGTGTTGGTGATCCCTGATGCAGCGCAGGTGCAGGCCCATCAGGATGCTGCTTCGGCGCAAGCTGCATTAGCCGGGATGCTGCCCGGAATACTCAACAGCGCAGCGCAGGTGAACGGCGCTCTGGTTGATATGCTGGGATTTGGGAGTATGCGACCTCTCCTGGCTCAGATGACGTTTTTGGCTTCCCGCAATGCGGCGCTTCCCCTGCCTTTTCTGACCCTCATCGTCCCGGACGCCATCGTGCAGGGGGAGACCGATGTGGTTTGGGTGACAGCGCTGACGCCCTTTGCCCCGACTGGCGCTTTTCAGGGCCGCGAGCTTGTGTTCATTGGAGATGGACGATCGGATGCAGGCTATCGTTTCTTTGCCTTGCTGCCCACCGGCGCGCTGGACAAACCGGGTCTCAAGAAATTGATGGTGCATATCGGGCCGGTCACCACCGAACGGAATATCCAGATCAAAGCGGGGATTTATGAGACCCAGCACATCGTTTTGCCCCCCAGCAAGGGCGGCCTGCTGGCTCCCGACAAGCTGAAGGCGGAGCGGGAGCGATTGTATGCCCTGTGGGGCGTGGTCAGCGGTCCGCCGCGCTGGACCGAGCCTTTCCAATTTCCTATCGCCGAGGGCTTTCCCCGCACTTCGCCTTATGGCACGCGGCGCAGTTATAACGGGGGTCCGGTCTCTTCTTTCCATGCGGGCAGTGATTGGGGCGCGCCCGAGGGGACGCCTATCCTCGCTCCGGCTCCGGGCGTGGTGGCGCTGGCCGAACCCCTGTTCGTGCGCGGCGGTGCTGTCATCATCGATCATGGCGCGGGGGTGTATTCCAATTTCTGGCACATGTCGCAAATCGATGTGAAACCAGGTGATGTAGTGAAAACGGGGCAGCAACTGGGGCTGGTGGGCACCACGGGCCTCTCCACCGGCGCTCACTTGCATTGGGAGATACGCGTGAATACGCTGGCTGTCGATCCTTTGCAATGGACTGAACAGGACTTCCCGTAAAATGAAACTATTTTCATAAGCGGGCATTGATAGTGTCGGACGCGCATTGTTTGGGATGGAAGGGACGTCATAATAAGTGAAGATATCGTTAGTACCGACATCAACGCTTTCAATAAGGAGGTTTTTATGAAGATAACAGCATCACGCAGGCATTTGTTTGCATACCGACAGGTTTTAGTCCGATTCCGGTGGGCGATTTTGCTGGTTTTTGTACTTCTATTGTTTTCTGCAGGATTTGCGATGGCGGCGAAACCTGCTGGCGCCACGGTCAATTGGCCTGTTGCGGCGCTGTCTGGCGATCAAATCCAGGCTGATATTGCTTATAGCCCGGATTTTGACGCCTATATGCTGGTGTTCCTTTCCCATGAAGGCAATGACTGGAATATCTACGGCCAGATTCTGGACGGCCAGGGCTATGCGGTCGAAGCATTGACGCCCATCGCGATAGGGGGCGGCGAGGAGCGCGGCCATCCTGCCGTCGCTTATAATGCGGCTACCGGCGAATTTTTGGTTGTGTGGGAGGAGTCATTTCTGAATCAGGATTGGGATATCCACGGCGCTCGCCTGACTGCCACCGGTGCGCTTATCGGCGGCGCGTTCCTCATTGCAGCCCGAAGCAACCCCGAGCGTCAGCCCGATGTGGCCTATAACAGCGTCCGGAATGAATATCTGGTGGTGTGGAAACAGGTTGTCGGCGAGGGCGATTCCGCCATGCCCGATGTCTCTGGCCAACGGCTGAATGCCACGGGCCAGGCCATAGGCGCTGATTTTCCCGTTACTTTCAGCAATGCCGAGGAGGCTTTCCCGCATCTCGCCTATGATCGTGACAGCAATCAATATCTGGTTGTGTGGCAGGAATCCGGCGTCGGGTCTGATATCAATGTGCGGGGGCGGCGGGTGTCGTGGGATGGCTCCTGGCTGGGAGGCGTGCTGGATATCGCCACCAATGGCTGGGTGCAAAAAGATCCCGCCGTTGCGTATGCTTCCGGCCCGCGCCAGTTTTTAGTCGCCTGGAGCGAACAGCCTAACAGCGATCATCGGGATATTGTGGCTCAACGCTACGCGTCGTCGGGTGCGCCGGTGGGAGGACGCATCGCTGTATCGTCCGGGACGAATGATTATCGCGACGCTCCTGATGTGGCTTTCAACGCCAGAAAAAACGCCTGGCTGGCGGTCTGGGAATATGAAATCGATCAGACCGATCATGATATCCTCAGCCGCTATGTGAACACGAATGGGAGCTTATCGTCTGAATATCCGATCTCGTCGGCATTGGGCATCGAGGCTCAACCGGCCGTGGCTGTTGGCAGCGGCGACAGCTCGCTCATCGTCTGGCAGCAGGAAACCAACGGGGATGATGATATTTACGCCAGTGTGTTGGGCACGCCTGCCGGCCAGCCTACGCCCACGCCTTTGCCATCACCCACGCCATCACCAACGCCACCTCCGACGCCTGCATTCAATATCTGGCTGCCGTTGTCGTTGGCTCCCTAGAGGCTGTTATGCACATTGGCCTCGTCAAATCAAATTTTTGAGATATTCGCCCATGGAATTCGCCGCCGATAATGCGGATGCGACAGATTTTTGCGGATTTTTTGGATTGAAAAAGGATTGTAACTATACAGGTAGGCAACCATTGTAGGTAACCTGTGATAGAATAGCAATATGAATTTCGGACGAGAAATCGAACGACTGCAGAAAGCAATAGCAGCGTTGCAGAGCGAAAATCAGGAGTTGCGGGTGGCGTTAGAAGCCGCCCGGGC
>WGCR01000351.1 GCA_015493675.1 Anaerolineae bacterium | reverse complement strand
GGAGATGTGTATAAGAGACAGGTGCTGGTGGGCGGACTCCAGGCCGAGGCTGGCATGATCACCATTGGCGGCATTCAGGCTTTCATCTCCTACATTGCTTTCATGCTGTGGCCCGTGCAGGATCTGGCCCGGGTGTACGCCAGCACACAACAGGCCATCGCCTCGGCCGAGCGCGTCTTCTCCCTCATCGACGCGGATCCCGAGGTGCAGGATAACGCCGACGCGGTGGCGGTGGACAGCCTGCGCGCGGATATCGAATTCGATCACGTGGATTTCTGGTACGAGGAGGACAAACCCGTGCTCAAGGACTTCACCCTGACGGTACGCCAGGGCGAGACCATCGCGCTGGTGGGGGCCACCGGCGGCGGCAAGAGCACCATTGTCAATCTCTTCTGCCGGTTCTACGAACCCAAAGCGGGCGCTATCCGTTTCGGCGGGCGGGATTACACCACCATCCGGCTGGACAGCATTCACTCCCGTCTGGGCATTGTGCTACAATCACCTCATCTTTTCTCGGGCAGCATCCGCGACAACATCCGTTATGGACGGCTGAATGCCACGGACGCCGAGGTGGAAGAAGCCGCCCGTCTGGCGGGAGCGCATGATTTCATCATCGAGCTGGAGGAAGGCTATGACACCGAGGTGGGCGAGGGCGGCGTGCTGCTCTCCACCGGCCAGAAGCAGCTCATCTCTCTGGCCCGGGCCGTGCTGGCCAACCCCGATATCTTCATCATGGATGAGGCCACCAGTTCGGTGGATACAGTCACCGAGAATCTCATTCAGCAAGGGATGGAGGCGATGATGAAAGGTCGCACCAGTTTCGTCATCGCCCACCGCCTCTCCACCATCCGCCGCGCCCATCGGATCTTGTACATCGAAAAGGGGCGCATCATCGAGATGGGCTCCCATCACGAACTGATCCGCCGCCGCGGGCGTTACTACAAACTCTACACCTACCAGTTCCGCCGCGAAATGGAACAGCAAAGCGCGTTGCTGGGTGGCATGGCCGCCTGATTTCTGAGTTCTATGACTTCCATCGTCAAATTACAACGACTCTTCCGGGAATACCCCAAACAATTCTGGCTGCTGCTGGGGGCCAGCTTCGTCGATGGGCTGGGCGGCGCACTGCTATTCCCCTTCTTCACCCTCTATGTGACCGCCCGGTTCGACGTGGGCATGACTACGGTGGGGATCATCTTCGGCATTTTCTCCATCTCGGCCATCTTCGGCAGCGCCATCGGCGGGGCGCTTTCCGATCGCCTGGGTCGCAAAAAGATGATCATCTTCGGATTGATCGCCAGCGCTCTCATCACCCTGCTGATGGGCTTCGCCCATGATATTCAGATATTCTTCGTAGCGGCAGTGCTGGTGGGGCTGTTCGCCAACATGGGCGATCCGGCTCGTCAGGCCATGGTGGCGGATTTGCTCAAGCCGGAGCAGCGGGCAGAGGGCTACGGTCTCATGCGCGTGGTCATGAATCTGGCTATGACCATTGGCCCGGCCATCGGCGGCTTCATGGCCGCCCGTTCCTATCTCGCCCTGTTCATCACCGACGCTGTCGCCAGCACCATCACTGCGATTATCGTACTGATCTTCATCAAAGAGTCGCTTCCGGAAAAAGCCGAAGGCGAGACGCACGAAAGCTTCCTGAAAACGTTCGCCGGTTACGCTGTGGCGATGAAGGATCGGGTGTTTATGGTTTTCATTGCCGCCTCGATTCTCATCACCATCGTTTATATGCAGATGAACACAACCCTGTCGGTGTATTTGCGAGATTTTCACAAGACGCCGCCCCAGTATTACGGTTATCTCATCAGCATGAATGCCCTGATGGTGGTGCTTTTTCAGTTTGTCATCACCCGCAAGACAAAAAGATTCCGACCGCTGTATGTCATTGCCGCCGGCGCCTTTCTTTACGGAATCGGATTTGGCATGTATGGAGTGGTGAATAGCTACGCCTTTTTCATCCTGGCCATGCTCATCATCACCCTGGGCGAAATGCTGATCGTGCCGGTCTCACAATCGGTGGTCTCGCTGCTGGCTCCTGAAGCCATGCGCGGGCGCTACATGGCAGTGTTCGGATTCAGTTGGGCCATTCCTGCTGCGGTCGGGCCTTTGCTGGCGGGATTGATCATGGATTACGGCAATCCAGATTGGGTGTGGTACGCGGCCTTCATCTCTGCGAACCTGTCCGCTGCACTCTTTCTGTGGCTGTCGACTCGCACTCACAAGCTGGATGATGAGAAAGCGCCAGCGTTCTCCTGAAACGCACAGGCAGTTCATCGAACCGCCCGATTATTGCCTCCAATTCCAATAAAATGATACACTTGCGGAAGAAATAAACGCCGTTTCGGCAAATGATAAAATCATCTAAAGACACTATTTTGACAACAAAGGAGCAAGATAAAATGACAAACGAAATGATCCTTAATCTGCTGGGAGACGAGGCTGAGAGTTTATTGACCCACACCTGCGCGGGCATCCCCAAAGAGATGATCCACGCGCCCGGCCCCGACTATGTGGACCGGCTGATGGCGCCCATGGATCGCCCGCCCGCGGTGTTGCGCAATATGCAGACGATTCTCGATCACGGACGTCTGGCCGGCACTGGCTATGTCTCCATCCTGCCTGTCGATCAGGGAATCGAACATTCCGGCGCATCCGCCTTCGCCCCCAATCCCATCTATTTTGATCCTGAAGCCATCGTCGAGCTGGCCATCGAGGGCGGCTGCAATGCTGTCGCTTCCACTCTGGGCGTGCTGGGCTCCGTGTCCCGAAAATATGCCCACAAGATCCCCTTCCTGGTCAAGATCAATCACAACGAGCTGCTGACCTACCCGGCCAAATATGATCAAACCCTGTTCGCTTCGGTGGAGCAGGCTTTTGAGATGGGCGCAGTGGCTATCGGCGCCACCATCTACTACGGCTCCGAAGAATCCCGCCGTCAGATCATGGAAGTCAGCGAGGCTTTCGCCCGCGCGCATGAGCTGGGCATGGTGACGGTGCTGTGGGCTTATCTGCGCAATAACGCTTTCAAGAAAGACGGCGTGGATTACCATACTTCCGCCGACCTGACGGGACAGGCCAATCACCTGGGCGTCACCATCGAAGCCGACATCATCAAACAGAAACAGGCCACCAATAACGGCGGCTATACCGCCATCGGTTTCGGTCGCACCAATCCGCTGGTCTACAGCAAGCTGACCAGCGATCACCCCATCGATCTGGTGCGCTGGCAGGTTGCCAACTGCTACATGGGCCGCATCGGTCTCATCAATTCCGGCGGCGCTTCGGGCGAAAATGATCTGGCGCAAGCCGTGCGCACAGCCGTCATCAACAAACGCGCCGGCGGCATGGGGCTGATCTCGGGCCGCAAAGCCTTCCAGAAACCGATGGAAGAGGGCGTCAAACTATTGAACGCTATCCAGGACGTCTATCTGGACGACGCTATCACCATCGCCTGATAGCGGAAGTCATTTCAACAACCAAACGCGGCCCGCGAGGCCGCGTTTTTCATTATTTGGGAAAAGTTTGGGAAAAATGGGGTTGACGGTTTGGGAAATTATGTTCTACAATAACAATTAATAGAACATTGTTTCCAGTTTTATTTTTCTTTCGCCCGCGGATGCGGGCTTTTTATCCCTTGGCAGAGGTTGCTCACAATGAAAAAGTTCAACCTGAACCGCCAGGCGGATGTGATCGAATCTGTTCTGGCGGCGCACAAAATCCAGAGTAAAGTCTGGGGCGGCACGGTCACTCCCCGTTTCGTTCGTTTCGATCTGACGACATCCATCGAGACGCGGGTGCAGAAGGTGCTGGCGCTGCGCGAGGAGGTGGCCATGCGCCTGGGCGTGCCCGACATCCGGGTTTATCGCAAGGGCGATGCTATCCGGGTGGAAGTGCCCCGTTCCGATCTGGCGGTGGTGCGATTCGATGTGTTGCGCAAACGCCTGAAAAGAATCCCGCCGCTCACGGCTATCCTGGGCGTGGATGAGGATGGCGCGCCGCTGCTGCTGAATATCACCAGTCCCGATGTGGCGCATATCCTGGTGGCGGGGACCACCGGCTCCGGCAAAACGATTTTGCTGAAGACGCTGATTCTCAGTCTGGCGCTTTACAATCCCCAGAGCAAGTTGCAGTTGGCCATCATCGATCCCAAGGCCCGTGGCATGGCCGCTCTGGCGGATGTCCCGCATCTGCTGCGCCCCATCGAGAGCGATCCGAAACGGGCCATCGATTTGCTGGAAGGGCTGGTGGTGGAAATGGAACGTCGGGACCGGCTGCGAATCAGTCGTCCCGCCATCGTCATCGTCATCGATGAGCTGGCGGACTTGCGCATGGTGGCGGGAAAACGGGTGGAACGGGCGCTGACGCGGCTCACCCAGCGGGGCCGCGAAGCGGGCGTTCATGTCATCCTGGCCACGCAACGCCCGGCTGCGGCCATCGTGGGCGGACTGATCAAGGCCAATCTGCCTGTACGGCTGGTGGGCGCAGTGACCACGCCCGAGGACGCCAAAGTCGCCACGGGCATAGCGGGCAGCGGCGCTAACCGGCTGCGTGGTCGCGGCGATTTCCTGTTGGCGGCCCGCCAAGAGATGGTGCGATTCCAGGCCGCCTATGCCAGCGATGAAGAAATCAGGCGTTTGATCAGTGCCGAAACCGGACGCTGGCGGCATGGCGATTATTCCAACTATCCCGAGCGTTCCGCTCCAGCAAGCCCCATTCCCCGCCATTCCCCCTCAAGGAGCCACTCATGAAAAAAACAATCGCCATTGCAGCCATTGTCATGGCAGCCATCATGACAGCGGTTGTCGGGTTCAGGCTAAGCACCGATGCGCTTTCCATCATCGTGGGGGCGATTCTGGGCATGATTGCCGTTCTCCCCACCATTGCGCTGGTTGCTTTTCTGATGAAAAAAAATCAGGAGGCGATGATTCATCCCCAACAGGGCGTCCAGCAGCCGCCGGTCGTGGTGGTCAGCGGCGGCATGATGCCCCCGCAATATTTTCAATCCCAGCAACAGCCGCCGCAGGCGCAGCCGGGCATTCTGCCCCCGCCCAGCCGTTCGACGCCCCGCAAATTTCATCTGATGGGCTATGAAGATACCGAACGCCTGGAGATCAGCGACGAAGAATGGGCCGCTGCCTGCTAATCATAAACAACGATCAATTTCCGCAACAGTTACCATTCAGAGGCGCATCATGACTCATCCCCAATCTGAACATATCATTGTGCAAGTCAACCGATTCGGCGCTCCCGGCCTGTTTCGCTGGCAGGGAAAGACTTATCACATCGACGTCATCGAACGCATCTGGCGCAGTTCGCCGGGCAAGCACAGCGGGCGGCGCGTCTACAAGGTTCGCAGCAGAGGCAAAGGATTCATTCTGCATTTCGATCAGCGATTGCAGCGCTGGTCGCTGGTGCGGGCGCCGTGGCGCACCCGTCTGGGTCTGGCTGTGGAACGCCTGGCCGCCCGCATCGCCGCCTGAGGGGGAAACGCGGGTCGGGCGAAACGTGCAGTCGGGGGACTGCCGCATCATCGTCACCGGGGTTTCTTCGCCCGACCCGCTTCTATCTTTGCTATTTTGCCACCAAACTCCTGAGCACGGCCAGATTCTCCACGTCCTCGTGCAAATCTTTGCTTTTGGGCGTTTCCAGCAACATGGGAATCTGCTCAAAACGAGGATCGTTGATGATGTTGCGGAAGCCTTCCAGTCCAATGAAGCCCTGGCCGATGTGCTCATGTCGATCTTTGCGGGAGCCGAGATCGAATTTGCTGTCGTTGAAATGGAAACAACGCAGCAGCTCCAGACCGATATGCTTATCGAATTCGGACATGGTGTGGGCGTAGCCTTCGGGCGTGCGGATTTCGTAGCCGGCGGCAAAGACATGGCAGGTGTCGAAACAAATGGCGATACGTTGGGGCGCGGCCGCGGCCTCGCGCATCGCCCCTAACTGCTGAAACCGATAGCCCAGATGTCTGCCCGTCCCCGCGGTGGTTTCCAGCAGGGTCAGAGTCTTGAAACCGACTGTGCGCTCGTGGCAGATATCCAGGCCGCGGGCGATGCGGTCGACGCCATAGGCTTCGCCATCATCCTTGGGAGACCCGGGGTGCAGCACCACCCCCAATAGTCCCAACGCTTCCGCCCGTTCCAGTTCATCCACAAACGCATCAATGGATTTTTGCCACAAGGCGTCATCAGAAGAGGCCAGGTTGATCAGATAGGAGGCGTGAGATACGACCGGGCGTACGTCACTTGTTTGCCAGCGCTCATGCCAGCGGGCGATTTCTTTTTCATCCAGGGGCTTGGTGGCCCAACGGTTGTTGTTGCGGGTAAAAATCTGCATGGCGTCGCAGCCGACAGACTCGGCCCGATCGAAAGCTTTGCTGACGCCGCCAGCCGTGCTCATGTGTGCGCCAAAACGCGGGGACATAGAAAACTCCGGAGGAGAAATTGAGGGAGGTGATTATGACGGGCCGCCGACGCCCAGTTCGTAGACCAATCGGGCGCCCTGATGTCCGGCCAGGGTGATGAGGATGACTGCCAGCAACAACAGTCCGAACCAAATCCAAACTTTGCCGCCAGTCAGTTGATCTTTCTTCCGCCACACATAGTACAGATACAGGGCCAGGCCAAAAATGATCCACATAGCGATCATCAAGGTCGTGTGCAGATTAACCACCGGATCGGCGGGCGAATCGGGGGAGATGGCGTTTTTATCAATGAGGCCGGTGATGAGGGCGGGAAGAGTCAATACCCATCCGGCCAGCAAACTGGCAACGCCCCATAACTCGGCCTGGGGCTTGTGGATCAGCCGAAACAGGATGGCGGCGAAGGCGCCCGCTACCAGCAGTGCGATGGGAAAATGCACCAGGCTGGGATGGACGGGAATGTTGAGGTTAAACATGGATCACCTCTCTTGTGGTGTGTGGGGTATGATTATTATAGTCATTCTGACGATTTGAACAACCCCACGAAAAACCTTCGGAAATTACCGCGATATTTTTTGCCATCAAGAAACATTATGCTAAAATCCAGGGCAATTACAAGAATTTCCACCTTTTTATCACATAGACAAACAAAATCAGTACTTCACGATTTTGCCAAGCGGAAGGAAAGATTTTCCAAAGTGTCCTGCCGAGTAGTTGAATAATGGGGTGAACAGCCCAACTTACTACTCAGCAGGACAATCCACATGATACAGCAAGCTCAATTGACAGCCAAAGAGATACG
>WGCR01000350.1 GCA_015493675.1 Anaerolineae bacterium | reverse complement strand
TTATTCATCAATCATTGACCTTTGTCTGCGCCCTATTTACGGAGCATCCACCTGTACAAAACAAGGAGAATGCCCGCCACCAGCAGGTTGCCCACCACCTGCCAGCCAATGATCGTCATGTTAGAGGCGGTGGCATCCCACTGCACGAGGCTGAGGACCATTCGAGTCAGCAGGTTGCCCTGGCTGAAAAGCATTTGTAGCAACGAGATGGGAACGCCCAGCAGCGCCCACCAGCGCCACCCGCTCAGCCGACAACCACATCTCGCCAGCAGCGCTTCCAGCGCCGTCCGTACGCGATAAACCAGGCCGATAGCCACCAGCAGCCACAGCAGATCGAAAATGCGGGGAAAGATAATCTGGAAGAACTGCTGCTTTCGGGCCGCTGCGGACCAGATCTCCTGGTTCGAAAAATTCCACAGCGAAAAAGGCGATCCCAGCAAAGAAAGGATGTTGTTCCAGCTTATCGTCATCAGCGCCGTGAGAGCAAGGAAAAGGAGGAACGCTTCCCCCTTTCGGAACCGGCGCGCTACGGCCTCTGTGGCGTCTTCGCACATCCCGCCAAAGAGCCCGGCATACACATACCAGCCGGATAGCAGCACGACAATCACCGGCAACACCATGTAAAGAAGGATTTCGAACATGATCGGGCCTCCTGTCAGTTTGAGAAAGAAAAAGAACATGCTTGATGGCATTATACTCCTCCTACCTAACCCTGACAAGCCCAAAAGAAATGCCCCATCCACAAACACAAAGACGCCAGGGATTCTTGCTCCCTGACGCCTCTGCGTTCTTGTGTGCGATGAAATTTACAGGTTGGTGACCTGGGCCAAAGCCTTCAGTTTCTTCCAGTGCTCTTCGATGTCGGCCTGGGCTGCGTCCAGCAGTTCTTCGGCATTTTCGGGGTTGGTCTTGAACAACATGCGGAAGCGGGCTTCGCGCATGGCGTAATCGCTGAAGGGGCGTTTGGGGTCGCGGGAATCCAGCACCAGCGGCGGTTTGCCCTGCTCGCGGCGACGCGGGTCGTAGCGGAACAGAGGCCAGAAGCCGCTCTCCACGGCCAACTTCTGATGATCCAGCGCCTCTTCCAGGCCATAGCCGTGGGCGATGCAGTGGCTGTAGGCGATGATGAGGCTGGGGCCCGGATAGGACTCGGCCTCGATGAATGCCTTCACCGTCTGGCTGTCCTTGGCCCCGAACGCAACCTGGGCCACGTAGATGTAGCCGTAGCTCATGGCCATCATGCCCATGTCCTTCTTGGGCAATTGTTTGCCGGCAATGGCGAATTTGGCGGCCGCGGCCATGGGTGTGGCCTTGGAGGCCTGCCCGCCGGTGTTGGAGTACACTTCGGTGTCCATCACCAGCACGTTCACATCCCGGCCCGAAGCCAGCACATGATCCAGGCCGCCATAACCGATGTCGTAGGCCCAGCCGTCGCCGCCGATGATCCACACACCGCGGCGCACCAGCATATCGGCCAGACTCAGCAAATCTTTGGCGTCGAAGCTATCCACGCCCGCCAGCCTGGCCTTGAGCTCGACCACGTTCTGGCGCTGGGCGTCGATGCCTGCCTCATTGCTCTGGTCTGCGCTCAGCAGGCGGTCGGCCAGGTCATCACCGATGATATCGCGCATGCGATCCACCAGCTCGCGGGCGTATTCGGTCTGCTTGTCACGGGTCAGGGCCATGCCCAGGCCGAACTCCGCGTTATCCTCGAACAGTGAGTTGCTCCAGGCGGGGCCGCGGCCATCCTTGTTGTGCGTCCAGGGCGTAGTGGGCAGGTTGCCGCCGTAGATGCTGGAACAGCCGGTGGCGTTGGCCACCACCACGCGGTCGCCAAAGAGCTGGGTCATCAGCTTGATGTAAGGGGTTTCGCCGCAGCCGGGGCAAGCGCCCGAGAACTCGAACAGCGGCTCCAGCAACTGGATATTCTTGACATTGTTGTATTTGATGACGCCGTGGCGCGGCGCTTCCGGAATCTCCAGGAAGAAGTCCCAATCGCGGCGGCCTTTCTCGCGCAGCGGCAATTGCGGTTCCATGTTGATGGCCTTGTGATTGGGGTCTTTCTTGTCGGTGACAGGGCAGGCCTCCACACACAGAGTGCAGCCGGTGCAGTCTTCCACCGCCACTTGCAGCGTGTACTTCTTGCCCTTGAACTCCTTCCAGCGGGCGTCGGCCGATTGGAAGCCCTCGGGCGCGTTTTCCAGCAGTTCCGGCTCGAACACCTTGCTGCGGATCACCGCATGGGGGCAGACCAGCACGCACTTGCCGCACTGGATGCAGATGTCCTCATCCCACACCGGCACGTCCAGGGCCAGGTTGCGCTTTTCCCACCGGGTGGTGCCGCTGGGATAGGTGCCGTCCGCGGGTAGGGCGCTGACCGGCAGATCATCGCCCTCGCCCATGATCATCTTGCCCAGCACGTTCTTGACGAAGTCGGGCGCATTTTCGGGCACGGGCGGCTTCATGCGGATGTCGCTGGTGGCCTGGGCGGGAACGTCGAGCTTGTACAGATTGGCCAGGGTCTGATCCACCGCCTCGAAGTTCTTCTGCACGATCTCTTCGCCCTTCTTGCTGTAGGTCTTGACAATGGCCTCTTTGATCTTGGCGATGGCCTCATCCTGGGGCAAAATGCCGCTGATGGCAAAGAAACAAGTCTGCATCACGGTGTTGATGCGGCGGCCCATGCCCGTTTTCTTGGCCACGTCATAGGCGTCGATGACGTAGAAATTGAGTTTTTTGGCGATGATGGCTTCCTGCACCTCGCGCGGCAGATGCTCCCACACTTCCTCGGTGGGATAGGGCGCATTCAGCAGGAAGGTCGCACCCTCCTTGGCGTTTTCCAGCACCTTGTAATGGCGCAGGAACTCGAACTGATGCACCGCCACAAAATCGGCGTGCTTGATGAGATAGGTGCTATGGATGGGGTGCGGTCCGAAGCGCAGGTGCGAGATTGTCTTGGCGCCCGCCTTGCGGGAATCGTAGACGAAGTAGCCCTGGGCGTAGTTGTCAGTCTCCTCGCCGATGATCTTGATGGAGTTCTTGTTCGCCCCCACCGTGCCATCGGAGCCCAGGCCCCAGAACATGCCGCGGAAGGTCTCCTCCGGTTCGATGTCGAATTCGGGGTCGTAGTCGATGCTGTTGTTGGTGACATCGTCGATGATGCCCACGGTGAAGTGATTTTTGGGATGCGCCTTGGTCAGTTCATCGAAAAGCCCCTTGACCATGGCCGGGGTGAATTCCTTGGAAGAAAGCCCGTAGCGTCCGCCCACCACCATCGGCGCATGCTTGAAGGGGGCGATGCCCGCGCGCATGGCCTCGCTGATGGCGTTGCCTACGTCCAGATACAGTGGCTCGCCCGAGCCGCCCGGCTCTTTGGTGCGATCCAGCGTGGCGACTTTCTTCACCGTGGCGGGCAGGGCTTGCATCAGGTGTTTGGTGGAGAAGGGGCGATAAAGCCGCACTTTGATCAGGCCCACCTTTTCGCCTCGGGCGACCAGGTAATTCACTGCTTCCTCAGCAGCCTCTGCGCCCGAGCCCATCATCAGGATGACGCGCTCTGCATCGGGCGCGCCCACATATTGGAAGAGCTCATATTTGCGCCCCGTCAGTTTGGCGAACTCATCCATGGTCTCCTGCACGATGTCAGGCGTAGCCTGATAGTAGGGATTCACCGTCTCCCGGGCCTGGAAGAAGACGTCGGGGTTTTGGGCGGTGCCGCGGATGAAGGGGTTCTCGGGATTCAGCGCCCGGCTGCGATGCGCCCGAATCAGCTCGGGATCGATCATCGCCTTTATCACGTCATCGCTCAGCTTCTCCACCTTGCTGATCTCGTGCGAGGTGCGGAAGCCATCCATGACGTGCAGGAAAGGCACCCGGGCCTTGAGGGTGGAGGCCTGGGCGATGAGCGCGAAATCCATCACCTCTTGCACCGAGTTGGCGAAGAGCATGGCGAAGCCGGTGCTGCGAGTGGCCATCACGTCGCTGTGGTCGCCGAAGATGGAGAGGGCCTGCGCGGCCACAGATCGGGCGGCGATATGAAAGACGGTGCTGGTGAGCTCGCCCGCGATCTTGTACATGTTGGGGATCATCAGCAACAGGCCCTGGCTGGCCGTAAAGGTCGTGGTCAGTGAGCCGGTCTGCAAAGCGCCGTGCACCGCTCCGGCCGCGCCGCCCTCAGCCTGCATTTCCATGATCACCGGAATCGTGCCCCAAACATTGGGCTTGTGCTCCGCACTCCACTGATCCGCCCACTCGCCCATGGGCGAAGAGGGGGTAATTGGGTAGATGGCGATGACCTCATTGGTCTTGTGGGCTACATACGCGGCAGCCTCATTGCCATCAATCGTCGTAATTTTTCCAGACATGATGTCACTTCCTTGTGAAAGGGTTGGGTTTGATATTTTGTTTAAGATCAACGAGTCTTGTGAAAGACCCGAGGAGGGTTGATGATTAAAAGATTAATGATTAAAGAGTAATGATCAAAGTGTGCTTTAGCGTGAGGTCTTTAATCATTGATCATTGATCATTAATCTTCGACCTTCAATAGCCTAACTCTCGCAATCGCTTTTCACCCAGGCCAAAGTGGTGGCCGATCTCATGCAGGACGGTTTTTTGCACCTGTCGGCGGATGCCTTCGGGCGTGGGATAATGAGTGACCATGGGATACATAAAAATGGTGATCCGGTCCGGCGCCACCATGCCATAATAGGATGTGCGCTGTGTAAGAGGCACGCCCTGATACAGGCCATAAAGTTCATAGCCGGGCCTGAGGCCGACCGATTGCTTTTGCGCCTCAGTCGGATATTCCGCCACCGTCACAGCGATATTGGACATCATCCGCTTGATCGCTTCCGGCAATGTCTCTAAAGCCTCGGAGACATATATCTGGAATTGTTCAAAGGTGACGGGATCATGACTTTGCATACTGCATCGGAAAATAAATGGTGGCGATCACCCCGAATTATAGCATAAAAAAAACGCCCGCGTCAGATAACACAGGCGTTTTCGTGAGGTTTGCAGGTAAACGGGCCTAATTGCGATGAATTTTGGCCAGAATGTCGCTGGCATCCATGATCAAATGCTCCTCGCCGTCGATCTTGATCTCGGTGCCGGTGTATTTGGGATACAGCACGAGGTCGCCGATCTCCAGAGGCATTTCATCCTCGTCGATCTCGGGCCCAAGGGCCACGACTTCCCCTTCCTGGGGTTTTTCTTTGGCGGTCTCGGGCAGGTAAATGCCGCTTTCCGTCTGAGAAGCTTGCTTGAGGATTTTGATCAGGACGCGTTCGCCAAGAGGTTCGATTTTCATAGTCATCACTCCATTGTGTTTTTGGGATATGGTGAAATTTGTTGGTTGAATAAGAACAGCCCCCGAAACATTCCTGCTTCAGACAGGGCCGGGGTTGTAACAATCAGTGAATATCAAGCAATTTATCGATTCTGGGTTTATCGAAGCCAACGATGACATCTTTGCCGATCTTGATCACCGGCACGCCCATCTGACCGCTCATTTTCTGCATGTCGCGGGCTGCGACGGGGTCTTTCGTGACATCGACCTGCTTGAATTTGATATTGTGGGCCCGGAAATACTTCATGGCCCGTTTGCACCAACTGCATGTGGGGGTGGTGAAGATAAGGACTTTGGGTTGTTTTTTCTTTTTCGCTGTGCGGCTTTTTTCTTTGAGTTGAACAGTCATAGTGCTATTGCCTTTCACGTGTGTTGTAAAGTGTCACATAATAAACCAGCGGCTCAAGAGTCGCTGGCAATCTATTAGATGCACTCATGGAATCAAAACGTTACATGCAAAAAACGATTCCAAAGCTATGATTTATAATGGCGATGCTGTAGAATTCAATTTATTGTTTCATGCTGCTTCGAACGTTTATTATGGCATATTTTTCCAAAATTTGCAAGGAAAAAAGAATTTCATGAATCCTCCGGATACCGCTCCTGCGCTCTATTTTGTCTGGTTGGAAGTGTCTGACCTGTCTCGCTCCAGCGTTTTTTATGGCCAAACATTGGGACTCCCTGTACAGGAAACCGAAGGAGCCTTTGTTGTCGTCACATTGCACGGCGCCTCGCTTTATCTGGCCCCAGGTCATCCCACGCCCGGAAACATGTATCTGGCCATCGCCGTAGCAGATATCGATCTGCTTTACCAGCATCTGCTGGAGCAGGGCCTGGATGTGAGCTCACCTCAAGATGAGGGCTGGGCCCGCTACCTCGAGCTGACCGATCCCGATGGTTATCGACTGCTGCTGCTAACGCCCGCCCAAGAAGGGGACTGACAGGGCATGAGCGGCGTGGACGCGCAGCGCAGCCTCGCCCCACGCATGCACGCTCGGCGGTGCAGCGCCTTACGATTCCTGCTCACCCTCGGCCAGCACCTGAGCCAGATGTTTGACCACGGGCTTCTTACCCTGCTGGATAAGTCCGCCGTTGAGATGGGTCATGCAGGAGGCGTCGCACACAACGCAGGTCTCTGCACCACTCTCGGCGATAGTGTCCAGTTTGTGATTCATCATGGCGGTGGAAACTTCGGGCATTTTCACGGCAAAAAGCCCGCCAAAACCGCAGCAGGCTTCGGCGTCGGGCAGGGGGCGGCGCTCCGCGCCGGGGATATTATCCAGCAACAGCTCGGCCTTGCCCCGGACGCCCAACTCGCGGGTGAGATGGCAGGAGGGGTGATAGGTGTAGCTACCCGGAACGCCGCCAGCGCTGGTCAATCCCAGATCATCCACCAGAAACTGGCTGAATTCCCGCACCCGCGCGGCCACGGCTTCCGCCCGGGCAAGATTCTCGGGATCAT
>WGCR01000349.1 GCA_015493675.1 Anaerolineae bacterium | reverse complement strand
CTCGGGCCCGGGATGACCAGGGCGTCATCTTCGTCATCGGAGGCAACACCTATGTGGGCTTCACCCTCAGCCATGAGACGCCCTTCCCGCCCAGTCCCAACTACCGGGTGACTCTTGCCCTCGATGGCGAGCCCGCGGGCGAATACGCTTTCACCATCACCCCGCCCGAGGACGCCCTCCCCTCGCGGTTGATTACGGCCACTCTGGCCACGGATGTCAAGGCCGACAGCTACGAACCTTATGAGCCCACCGACACTTTTCCGGCCGATAAACAGGTTTTCCTGGCGGGCCGGGTCGAGCTGGGCAAGTTTTCCACCCTGACCGCCCGCTGGTATATCGATGGCAAATTGGATGAAGCCGGCACGCGCATCATCACCGCTTCGGAAGATGTCCCGGATACAGGTTTCTACTTCACGTATCTGCCCGAAGACAACTGGCCCGAGGGCAAGCACAAGGTCGTTCTCAGCATCGACGATGAGCCCGTGGGCGAATACGAATTCACCATCACACCAGCCCCATAATCACTCAAACACCCACAAACTCCCATCATGAGCACACCACATTCCCCCCTCCACAACATCACCGTTATCGACATGACCGAAGCCATGGCCGGGCCGTATGCAGCCATGATGCTGGGCGACCTGGGCGCAGATGTAATCAAGGTCGAGCGCGCGGGCGTAGGCGACAGCTCTCGTGGCTGGGGCCCGCCTTTTGTCGAAGGCGAGAGCGCCTATTTTCTCAGCGTCAACCGCAACAAGCGCAGCCTCACCCTCAATCTCAAAACCGAAGAGGGCAAACGCATCCTGCACGAGCTGATCAAGGACGCGGATATCTTCCTCACCAATCAGCCCCGCATCACCTCCCAGCGCAAGCTGCAAATCGACTACGACACCCTCAGCGCACTCAATCCCCGGCTCATCTACTGCGCTATCAGCGGCTATGGCATGACCGGGCCTTACGCCGGCCGCAGCGGTTACGATGTCATCGCCCAGGGCGAATCGGGCACCATGGCCCTCACCGGCGGCCCAGACGATCCGCCCATGCGTTTTCCCGGCCCCATGAGCGACATCACCGCGGGCGTCTACACCGCGCTCTCGGCCCTGGCAGCGCTCATCGCCCGGCAGCAGACCGGCCGCGGGCAATTCATCGACACTGCCCTGCTGGACGGACAGCTCACCTGGGTGCTGAATATCGCGTCCAGCTATTTCGCCACGGGCCAGCGTCCGCCCAAGCGGGGCAACAACCATCCCACCATCACCCCTTACGAGCCCTTCCGGGCCGCGGACAAGCCCTTCATCATCGGCGTGGGCAGCGAGCGGCTGTGGCGCAAGTTTGTGGATGTGTTAGGCCTGAACGACAGCATCGGCGCCGATCCTCGCTACGCGACCAACGCCGATCGCCTGCAACATCGCCAGGAACTGCACCAGGCGTTGGAGGCGATCTTCGTCACCCGGCCGGCCGAGCACTGGCTGAGCATGTTCCGGCCGCTGGGCATCCCCTGCGGCCCCATCAATCACCTGGACGAAGCATTGAATGACCCCCACGTGCAGGCCCGGGGCATGGTGCAGACCATGCAACACCCGACCGCGGGCGAGATTCGAGTGCTGGGCAATCCCGTCCATCTCTCTGACACCCCGGTGGATTATCGATTGGCGCCGCCCACCCTGGGGCAGCACACCGACGACATCTTGCGGGAACTGGGCTACGATGATGAGCGCATCGCAAACTTGCGGAAAGCGGGCGTGATTTAGGCGGCAACAGGGGGCGACGCGCCAGACCGACGGTCACAGCGTCGTCCCCTGCCAGATAGCGATTCAACGAAACCGGTGCGCTCGGGTGATTTCAGTCGCCCGGCTTGCTCGCAACCAATCGGGCGACAAAACGCGCCAACGAGCCGGGCGCCCGGCCCAACAGCCAGCGCAGCACATGGGGATTGCCCGTCAGGCCATGTCGGTCGTAGTAGGCGAACATCTTCAGCAACGCATCCCGGGCGTCATCACTCAACCCGGACGCCCGCGCCGCCCAGACGTCTCGATCCAGCCGCTCTGCGCGGATGGCGCGCCCCAGCGCTTGGGAGAAGAGGGCCGCGATCTCATGCTGGGAGAGGGGCGGTGTCCCGGCCAGCTCGTAGATGGCGTAAGCATGGCCCGGCTCCAGCAGCGCCCGGGCAGCGACTTCGGCCACGTCGCCCAAATCCACCAGGCTGATGCGGGCGTCGGGCGTATAGGGCTGGCGCAGGACGCCTTCATCGCGGATGCCGGGCCAGGCAGCGGCCAGGTTCTGCATGTACGCGGTGGGCTGGAGGATGGTGTAGGTCAGGCTCGAAGCGATCAATCGCTCCTCCACCCGCATTTTATGCCAGTGATGCGGCATGGCCTCCACCTGGGGATGTAACACCGAGTGATAGACAAAGCGCCTCACGCCCGCCCGCTCCGCCGATGCGATAGCCAGCTCGCCCAGGGCCTCCTCATCGGGGAACATGTTGGGCGGGATGTGATAAATCGCGTCCACGCCCGCCAGGGCCCGCGTCCACAGGTCGGGAGCCATCAGGTCCCCGGCAACCCGGCTCACCCGATCCTGGGGCCAACTGGCAGTCTGTTCCGGACGACGCACCCAGGCCCGCACCCGGGCGCCGCGGGCCAGCAAGGCCGCGATGACATGGCGGCCGGTTTTGCCTCCGGCTCCGGTGACGAGAATATTCGGGAAAGCAGTCATGTGGCGGTCTCTCTGGTTGTAGCCCCCACCACGCCCGCCACCAGCAGACTGAGAACCATCAGGTCGGGCAGGAAGAGGCTGTTGTCGATGAGGCCATGAGCCATGCCGGCGATGAAGCCCGCCCACAGGCCCAGCAGCCAGGGTGGCAGCGGATGATCGGGCGTGATGGTCGTGCGCAGGCGCCGGAAACCGGCCCAGATGGTTCCCAGCACCAGGCCCATCCCGGCCAGAAAGCCCAGCAGCCCCACGCGGGTGAGCAGGTCGAAGATGAGATTGTGGGGATGGCTCAGATTCAGCTCCTCCCAGGCCGCGGGCAGCGCATAATAACTGCGATAGGCATAGAGGAAATTGTCAGGCCCCACGCCAAGCCAGGGATGGTCCAGCCACATACGCCAGGCGCTGATCCACAGATAGAACCGAAACCGACCCGTGCCCGAGGTGATCTGCGCCAGCCGAGGCGTGTTCAGGAAGGGAATCAGGGCCAATCCACCCAGTATCGCCAGGGCAAGGATGGGCTTGCGCAAGTTCTTCTGGAAGATGAATAGCACCAGCATCCCCACCGGCAGGCTGATGAACAACAGCCCTTTGCTGAAGGTGAGGAAGCCCGCCGCGGCCATCACCGCCAGCGCCGCCCCATAAACCGCCCGCCTCCCCCACAGACTACTGCTAACTGCTAACTGCTTACTGAAAACTAACGCAACTCCCAACGGCAAAATTCTGCCTAACACCAGCGCCAGATTGTT
>WGCR01000348.1 GCA_015493675.1 Anaerolineae bacterium | reverse complement strand
CAGTACGAGCGCGCCATCCGCCACCTGGAGCGGCTACATGGCCATCTCATGACCGAATTCCAGGCCGATTTCCTGGAGGACAAGACCGGCGTCTACGAGGACGCGGTGCTGCTGGCGCTGAATATCGGTGCGGATCAGAAAGCGCTGGAATTGACCGAACGCTCCAAATCCCGCTCTCTGCTGAGCATGATCGCCAATCGCATCGATCTTGGTCTGCACGCCCGCCGCCCGCAGGATCAAGCTATCGTGACAGAACTCATTCGCCTGCGCAAAGAACGGGATCGCATTCTGCTGCGATGGGAGACAGGCGAGGATGTGCGGGCGGGCAAAGACGCCCGGGAATCACAGCGCCGCATCTGGGAGCTGGAGCAGCGGATCACCAAGCTCTGGCATCAACTGCTCATCCATAACGCCGATTACGCCCGGGATGAGGTTTTGTGGCAGGTGCACGCCGAATCGCCCCAACCCTGGCTGGATGAAAAAACGCTGGCGGTGGAATACTTCATGGCCGGCGGCCAGCCCATCGCCTTTCTCATCGACTCACGACACGTGCAGACTGTGCCGCTGCACATCCCGTCGGCGCAGGTGACCCGGCTGCTGACCCTGCTATCACTGAACAACCGCACGCTGCCCTGGGCGCCAGCTCAGCGTCAGCAGCAACTGGCCCGCAACGCCCGCGGTTTGCTGACCAAACTGCACCAGTTGCTCATCCAACCCCTGCAACCCCGGCTGGAGCGCTACTCCCGGCTCATCATCATCCCCCACGGCAACCTGCATTACCTGCCTTTTCACGCCCTGTTCGACGGCCAACGGCATCTCATCGAAATACACGAAGTCTCTTATCTGCCCGCCAGCAGCCTGCTGCGGTTCAGCGTCCGTCCGCGGGACAATGATGGCCGCACCGTAGCCTTCGGCTATTCCAGCCATGGATTGTTGCCCAAAGCGGTGGAAGAAGCCCGCGCCGTGGCGGAGATTATGACCGGGCGGGCATCTGTGGAGGAGGACGCCACGATTGCCCGATTGAAAGAGGCGGGGCCCGGCGCCAGCGTGTTGCATTTCGCCACCCACGGCGAATTTCGGGCCGATAATCCTCTGTTCTCGGGCGTTCTCCTGGCCGACGGCTGGCTGACCGCCCTGGATATCTTCAATCTGCGGCTCGACGCATCGCTGGTCACCCTCAGCGCCTGCGATTCGGGCCAGCACCGCATTGCCGGCGGCGATGAACTGCTGGGGCTGACCCGATCGTTTCTCTATGCCGGCGCCGTCTCCCTGCTCCTCAGCTACTGGCAGATCCCGGACGCTATCGCCGCAGAGCTGATCACCACGTTCTACCGCCATCTTGCCGCAGGCGAACGCAAGGCCACTGCCCTGCGTCGGGCTCAGTTGGCCCTGCTACATCGCGGCCGCGAGGGCGATGCCGATTCATCTCACTATCAACATCCTTTCATCTGGGCGCCCTTCTTCCTGATGGGCTCCCCGCACAAATTGTAAGCGAGTCGCATCATGATTAAACAAGCACCCCATCCTTCTCCGGCCATTCCCAACCAGGTTATCATCTTCGGACACCCCGACCGCATCGAAAAAATGCTGAGCGCTGATGCATCCGGCGAAAAAGAAAGCATCCGTCCGCCAGGCAAAGACGCGCTCTCCGACGCACTGCGTCTGCTGACCCGGGCCAGCTTCACTTTCAAGGCGTCAGCCGATTGGGAGCAGCGATTGATGCCTGATCTCCCCCAACCCGAACAACGCGAACTGCGATTGTATCGGCTGGAAGGAGAGGAAAGCCAACTTCTGGAAGCGCTGATTATCCGTCGTCAAGGTTTCGAAGATATCATCATCGAGCGCAATTATTTCATCCACGCCATTCCCTGGACGGGCGGTGGTAGCCCCTGGACGGGCGGTGGTAGTCCCTGGACGGGTGGCGGCAGCCCCTGGACCGCAGGCGGCAGCCCCTGGACGGTGGGGAGCAGTCCCTGGCTGGAGATGCAAGGTCAGGGCGGAGCCTTCATCTTGCATCGGGCCCAGCAGATTTTCAAAAAGCAATGGGCTTTTGGCCCGGATGGCGTCAACGCCCGCAACATCCTCGACGCGCAGACCACAGACCCGGCAGATGGCGAGGACGTCATTGTGGGCGTATTCGACGCCTCACCCTTCCCTGTTCCCTTCACCAGCGTGACGTTGGACACGCCGCCTGCGCCCCTGACCCTGCGTCTCGCCCACCCCATTCCCGGCGGCGCGCCGGGCGGGTGCAGCGGCAGTTTGGCCAACCACGGCCTTTTCGTGGCGGGCCTCATCCACGCCCTGGCCCCCGCCGCGGATATCCGGCTCATCCGCGTGCTGGATGATGCCGCCCAGGGCAATCTCTTCACCCTGGTCACAGCATTGTACGAGTTTCTCAGGGATCTACCGGCGGGCAAACACGCGGTGATCAATCTCAGCCTGGGCCTGCACGGCTCCGATAAGGAGGGCGAGGAGGACTGGGACGGCCCCGATCTGCTGCGGGATGCGCTGCAACGGGCGCATGAGCAGAATGTCGTTGTCGTGGCGGCGGCGGGCAATGAGAACGCCGGCAGCCAAGATGATCTGCCGGCGGCGTTCCCCGCCCGTTGGGAATTTGTGGTGGGCGTCGCAGCCAGCGACAGCAAAAAACAACGGGCGTGCTTTTCCAACCGGGGCGATGTCATGGCGCCGGGCGGCAATGGCCAGAAGAACTGCCAATGGCCAGCCGGGAACTGCCATGATGAGGATTGTCCCTACGCGGTCATCAGTCTGGATGTGGGCTCTTACACCGGTTATAGCTACGGCATCGGCACCTCCTTTGCCGCGCCCCTGGTGGCGGGCCTGGCCGCCCGCGTGCAGGCCCGCCTGGAAGACCTGGCCACAGGCGATCTCAGCGGGCCGGGAGCCGCCAGCAACGCCGTGCGCGCCCTTATCCTGGCCAGCGCCGCGGATGACGGCGTCGTCAACGCCCAGGCGGTTTAGCGCTGAGGCGACTGTCAACTCGCCAAAAAAGGTAACTGCTAACGTATGCCAGTTGGTTGTCTTTTCCCACTCAAACCTGACAGGTTCTCGTAACGTTGGCGGTAGAATGTGCGGTCTTTAGCCAGCAATGAAGCGTGTAAGGCTCTGAATCGTTGCCAAAAGAACCTGTCAGGTTCATTCAAGCGAAAACGACCTTAGCAG
>WGCR01000347.1 GCA_015493675.1 Anaerolineae bacterium | reverse complement strand
CTCCTCTTCCTGGCAAACCGCCCTCGGCCTCCTCTGGTATCTTCTCATCTTCTTCATCATCGTTTTGATTCTCATTATCGCCTTTCTGATGATTCGCCTTTTATGGGGGCAAATGTCCCGTGATGAAGATGAGGATGAAATAATCGAGTCCTCAGACGACTCGACAGGCTCACCAGATGAAGCGCTTGAAGAAGATCGAGATCAAGATACGCCATCTCCGCCGCCACCGCCTCCTGCAGAGGACGACGATAAGTAAAAAGCAGCTATGCCGCAACGCTCCCGACCCGTCATCATCGATGGCGGGTTTTTCTATCTCTCAGCTCATCGATTTTACAAATCTACGCCAATTCATAAAACTTCTATAACAATTTCGTGGGATGATAAGGACAGTAAGTTCCCAACAACTCATTTCACGAGGTGATTTATGAAAAAACGCAGTAAACTTCTCATTGGCGCCGTCGTCGCTATCCTGGCGCTGGCTGTCATCCCCCTGGCGGCATTCGCCCAACAAAATCCAGAGACGCCCCCCACCAATCCCGTGCGGGCGATTATGCGAGCGCTGACCGATACGGCAGCCCAGACCCTGAGCATGACGCCGCAGGAGCTGAAGCGGGCCTTGTATCAAGGCAAAACGCCAGCGCAACTGGCTGATGAAGCAGGCATTGCCCGGGAGGATCTGGCCGCCGCCATGCAGGCAACCTGGAATGCCCAGGGCGAAGCCCTCATCGATAAATTCATCGAGGAGGGGCTGCCGCAGAGGCCCGGCCAGCGACGTCAGTTCAAAGCGATCCGCCAGTGGACGAGAATTTCCGCCGAAACGCTGGAGATGTCTGTCCCGGATTTTGTGCAGGCGCTGCGTTCGGGCCAGACGCCCGCACAGATCGCTGAAGCGCATGGCAGCTCGGGTCAGGCTCTGGTTGACGCCATCGTCGCTGCCGAGCGGGAGCGTCTGGATCAGGCTGTAGCCGACGGCAAGCTGACGCAGGAGAAAGCTGATGAAATCCTGTCCCGCGTCACCGAGACCGCCGGAAAATGGGTGGAAAACAGCCCGTCGCATCCGCCACGCCGCCAGCATTGAGCACACATTTTTTGCGAACAAAGCTCCCGGGAAAAGGCCTGGGAGCTTTGTCGCGCTGGCTCTTTTGGATTTCAGGGGGCTGATTGCCATTTGACCTCCGGGAGGTGGACAAAATCCGCTCGGTCAAGTCAAAAGCTACTCGTCCACCTCCCGGAGGTCGGGATACCCCCTGAATTCCTGTTGAGCCGTCGCGCTTTACTTCGAATCGGATATTAACCGGATACTCATCTCGTAATACACGGAATGCAGGAACTGTTGTGATTATTTTTGCGTATCTATGATAGAATACTGAGGGCGTCTATTTAGAACGCCATTCATCAAAAAGAGTCACGTATACCTATGTTTGATTTCCATCTGTCAACTTTAGCAATTTTCGCAGTTGTCCCGGTGCTGGGATTTCTGATTTTTATTCACGAGCTGGGCCATTTTCTGGCTGCCAAATGGATGGGCGTGCGCGTCCTGGAATTTGGATTTGGCTATCCCCCGCGTATGGTCAAGCTTTTCGAGCGGGGCGGCGTGGAATATACCCTGAACTGGCTGCCTTTCGGTGGCTTCGTGCGTATGGCGGGCGAAGACGGCGATGAGGAAGATCCGCACGCTCTGCCCAATGTCGCGCCCTGGCGCAGAATTATCGTCATGCTGGCAGGCCCGTTCATGAATCTGGTCACCGCAGTCGTGATCTTTGCCATCCTGATGATGGCGGGCGTGCCCACCTTTACCGGCAACGCCGAAGCCACTCCGGTGCAGATTACCGCCGTAGCGCCCGACAGCCCCGCCCAACAGGCAGGATTGCAGGCCGGGGATGTCATTGTTTCCATCAACGGTGAGACGGTCGTGGGATTGCAGGCTGTCATCCAGAGAATCACCGAGAACGCGGGCAAGGACATTACGCTGGTTGTCCGGCGCGGCGATGAAGAGGTGACGACCACCCTGCGCCCCCGCCTCCCCGACGAAATTCCGCCGGGACAGGGGGCTACGGGCGTGCAGATTCAACCCTATACTTCCGATAAAAATGTCGAAATCGTCCGTTATGGCCCGGTTCAGGCGATTATTGGCGGCGTCAAGCAGACCTGGAACACCATCGTGCTGATGACGGCGGGCCTGGTGCAACTATTGCGCGGACTGATTTCGCCCAAGGTGCCCGCACCCGAAGGTGGCGTTGGCGGTCTGGTGGCCATTGGTCGCATCACCGCAGAGGTTGCCAGGCAAGGTTGGCGTAATTTACTGAATCTGACAGCTTTTCTCAGCATCAATCTGGCCATCCTCAATTTGCTGCCCATTCCCGCATTGGACGGCGGACGCATCATGTTTGCCCTGGCCGAGATGATCAGCCGTCGCCGTATTCCTCCCGAGAAGGAAGCCCTGGTTCATATGGCAGGCTTCGTCATCCTCATTGGTTTCATGATTATCGTCACGTTCATGGACATCAGCAACTGGATTGCAGGCAAACCGCCCATTCCCGGCGGCTAATGCAGGATATAGTGATACACGTCCACCAGCGCAAAATGGGCCTCATCCACCAACTCGGCGTTTTCGTCGAACCAGGCGTGGATGAGGCCGTTTCGATCATAGAAGTCCGCTTCGCTTTCCACCAGCCACACCCCGACGTAGCCAGCGGTCAATTCTTTGAGATGTTGGGGAATCTGTGAGGCGTCGGGCTCGCGATTGGCGTAGGGGGCTTCGGCACAGGGATACGCCCCTGGATCGTAATAGCGGTAGGTGAAACGGATGTAAGGCATCAGGAAGATCGTCAGCTCATCGGGCCCGCGGCGGGGCGCCACATAGGCCGCTGCCGCCCGCAGATCGGGTTTGACGGCTATCGTCATCTGTCGCCACCCCTGGTGCGCCTGCAACCCAATCAGGCCCAGGAGGAGGATGGCCGATAGCCATCGATTCTGACGGGCGATCTGCATCCCCCCCAGGGCTAGCAGCAACGCCAACGCCGGCAATGTCCAGATCATGTAACGATCGGTGAACAGGGGGGTGATGAGGGTGATGAGGAAGAAAAGCAGCGGTGGCAGCAACCACCAGCTACTCAGCAATCCCAACGCCTTTTTTCGGAATGGCGGCAGGAAAACAGCACTCAACAGCAGGAAAATGGGCAGGGCGAAAGACCATGCGGGAGCGGTCAGAATCCCCTGGGTCTGAACGACAAGAAGCGTATACAGCATCCGCGTCAGCGGAACAAAGGCGTATCCGGTGCGAAAATGGACATCGGTGAGCAGCGTCCATTGCCAACCAATGAGAGGAATGTAGGGTAAAATCAATAGCGCGAAGGCCGCCAGGGCGCTGATCCAGCGTTTGCGCCAAGGGGGGACGAGCAGCATCCAGAAAAATTGCAGCGGCAACGCCAGCGCCGCCAGCACATGGATGTAAAATCCCAGGCTGACAAAGAGATACCACAATGCCCAACGCCACCAACGCCCTTTTTCCAGCGCCTCTTTGAACCACCACAGCGATAGCAGGATGAGAACGACCACCAACGCGTACATCCGGGCTTCCTGGCTATACCAGACATGATAAGGA
Source organism: Anaerolineae bacterium (assembly GCA_015493675.1). Taxonomy (GTDB): domain Bacteria; phylum Chloroflexota; class Anaerolineae; order J102; family J102; genus M2005. Next base: position 703 of record WGCR01000347.1, on the reverse strand, counting down.
TTGACGGCCAGCAGCAATGCCGCCAACAGCCCGCCCGCCCGGCGTCCGAACAGATATTTTCCCCACAAAAAAAGAAGCGCAACCGCCAGCACGCCCATCAGGATGCTGGGGAAACGCAATGCGAATTCGCTATGCCCGGCCGCGGCCAGCCAGGGGCGGAGCAGCAGATAGAAAAGCGGGCCGTTCTCCCCGGGCCGGGTGAAGGCGGCTAACGCCTCGGGCAGGGCTCGCGTAGCAAAACGCAGGCTGTCCACCTCGTCCCGCCACAACGACTGCGAGGTGATTCCCGCCAGCCGCCAGGCCCAGGCGCCCCACAAAATCCCCAGCATCAACAGCCGCGCACAGGTGGGATGAACTGAACGACAACGTGAGAGAAATGGCTTGATCACAACCAGGTTGAGGTTATGGATTTTCCGGCGGTTCCTGTTGCTGGCGCAGGGCCTGCGAACGGCGATAGAGGTAGTAGAAGAAGATCATAAGCGTCAGGAATATGATCAATCCCAGACCCAGCAGAAAATAGAAGCTGTAGAGCACAAAGGCGTCGATCAACTTCACCAGATTATCGCTTTCGATTGCAGGAACTGTGTCGGTGACAGGTTCGGAAGAAGCGGGCGTGGGGCTGACGCCCGCAGGAGGCGTTACTTCGGGGGCCGGGAGCGGAGCGATCTCGGTCGGCGTGGGCGGCTGGGGAGATGAGGGCGGC